>NZ_JBYCZT010000007.1:0-287495 GCF_057586375.1 Peribacillus sp. SRI_006
GACCCCCTCTCTTTTCTTCTCAGACAAGTTTTTTTAGAAACTGATCGATTTGATCTTCGTATTCTTTTGGATTTTCATTATAAGATTGAGCGTGGGCCCCTTTTTTAGCGATGTACAGCTGTTTTGGGCCCTCTTTTGCTGCATATAATTCCACTGTCATGGAAGCGGGAATGAAACTGTCATTTTCACTATGGATGAACAGCACGGGTTTTCGGATATTTTTCATATAATCGATTGGGGACACTTCATTGGTCCAATATCCGTCACGGAGTTTGATGAACGTACGCCCGAGCGGAAATACGGTCCAAGAAGGAAATGGGACTTCATGCTTGAGCTTGTGTTTGATCTGATCCTCG
Source organism: Peribacillus sp. SRI_006 (assembly GCF_057586375.1). Classification (NCBI taxonomy): domain Bacteria; kingdom Bacillati; phylum Bacillota; class Bacilli; order Caryophanales; family Bacillaceae; genus Peribacillus; species Peribacillus sp. SRI_006. Next base: position 357 of record NZ_JBYCZT010000007.1, read on the forward strand.
AAGTTTGAAAATGGACAGTCGGCAATGTAAAAATCAGCACCATCTTCAAGCATTCCGGCATATAAAAGCAGGGTTACGGCCCCCATGGATTCTCCATGAATGCCAATATGAAGGTCGGGCCCTTTACGTCTTTTCAATTCATCGATTACGGCCTTCAGGTCGAATTTTTCATAATGTCCATAACTGCTCGTCTTGCCGCCGGAATCCCCATGCCGGCGGTGGTCATAAATGATCGCATTGAAGCCCCGCTTAAGAAAAATGTTCATGTACTTAATCGAATTGACTTTGTTCTCCGTCACACCATGAGAAATGACCACCCACTTTTTGGTGTCATGGGGTTCGATAAACAAGCATTTCAAGGAATATCCGGATGGTGACGATACCCAAATTTCCGATTTAGGCAGATTATCAAAATCCTCCGTGATCAGGCGTTTAGCCATGATTTCACGATTTTGGATAAAATCATCTTCCTTCTTTTTCATATACATGATCCGATTGGAAAAATAAAGGCCGACGCCGATATACGCTAGGATTCCAGCCAGTGTAAACCACCATTTCTTCATGAAAGGACCTCCTCGAATGATTTTCTTTATTTTACCATGAGGGAAATGGGAAAACACTGTTTGAAAACCATGATGAGGAAAACGGCAGTCGTGATATAATTATTTCATAAATGGCCAGGAGGTTTTAAGGATGAAAAAGAAACAGCCGCGAAAACAAAGTCAAAGCAAAAACCAAGATAAAGATTCATCTTCATTGAAACTCGGTGATATGATCAATCAAGATATCATGTCCCAGCTTCGTCAAAAGCAAAAAGAACTTAATAAGGCTGAACAAGAGAAAAGGGAAGCGGAAGAAGAAAAAAAACGTGAAGAAAGAAAGCAGCGGGAAAAGAATAAATCATTCGAAGAACTATTGGGTGAAAGCAATCTGAACTGGAAGAACTATAAATAGAACAGGGAGCAGTTAAAATTTTAAAAGGGCTGGCTCCCTTTTTCTGTTCAGGAATTCCTTTATTTTATAAAGTATAACGATTATATTAAAGATAAGTTCGATATGCTTTCATATCGGATGGACTACTATTAGCTGGTGATGGGATGCAAAATAAAATAGAAAAAGTGCTGGAAGACCAATTATGTTTCCTGCTTTATGCAAGTTCGCGGGAAATGACGAAGAAATATAAACCGTTGCTTGATAAACTTGAAGTGACATATCCTCAATATCTTGTTCTGCTTCTATTATGGGAACAGGATACACTTACAGTAAAAAAACTTGGGGAGCTCCTTGCCCTCGACTCAGGAACGCTTACCCCCATGTTGAAACGAATGGAGCAGAATGGCTTGATTGTCCGTGAACGTTCCACTGAAGATGAACGGTCTGTCATGATTAAGCTGACGGAAAAGGGACTTGGTTTACAGGCAGAGGCCTGTTTCATTCCCGATCGCATTTCGGCAATGTCGGGTGAGGATAAGAAGGTGGTCGAGGATTTAAAAGCTTCACTGCTCCAACTATTGAAAACTTTACAGCAATTTTAGCAAAGAAAAGACGCTTGGGTTCCCCAAGCGTCTATTTGTCGGATTTAATCTACATCTATTTCAAAGGCGACGTCCACATTGCCGTTGATTGCTTTTGAATAAGGACACATTTGATGCGCTTTATGAACAAGGGTTTCGAATGTCTCCTTGTCGACCCCGGATCCCTTCACAGCCAAAGTTATAGCCAAGCTGTACTGATGCATCTCACCCATCAATAGACTGACGCTTGCGGTGACTTTTGAATCGAAAGAAACGCGTTCAATTTTACCAACTGATTGCAAAGCACTATCAAAACATGCAGCATATCCAGCTGCAAAAAGCTGTTCCGGATTAGATGCTTCAGGCATCTGTTTAGCCCTTGGTGTTCCAGGCATCGCAATATCAACCGTGAAGTTGCCGTCAGCAGAAATTGCCGTTCCTTCTCTTCCGCCATCGACTGTTACAGACGTTGTAAATAATGTTTTTGTCATCATTTTTTCTCCCTTATCTTTTTTATTTTTGATTGCACACAACTGAATTGTACAACATTAATTTTAGGATGTCCAATGATAAGTTTAAAACCGTTAAATGGGTTTTGGAAGGAATTAGAATGATCGGAAACTTGAAGTTGGTAAAGAAGGCGAAAAAAGGTGGAACGGAAAAAGGCTGACTATCCCGTTGGTTAAACGGAGATAGAGCAGCCTAAAGGTTTGTCCTGACATTTCTTTTTTAATTCCGGTGACTTTCATATTTGTTCACTTTGGTCAACCGCTTCAGGATATCCAACTCGGTTGTGGACAGTGAAGGGCTGTTGGCAGCTTGGCAGTTATCACGTAGCTGCTGTACTGAGCTTGCTCCTGGAACAACGGTAGCTACGCTTTGATGGGACAATACATATTGAAGTGCCGTTTCATTCAACTTCCTATCGGAAAGTTTGTCCTTTATTTGCGGAAGCAAATCTTTAAGTTCGTGATAGCTATAGTCAAGGTATCCATCCTCATTTGCCTTTTCAAGCATTTTTTCACTGAGCAGCCCTTTGGCAAGGGGGCCACGGGCGATCATGCTGATCTGTTTGTTGGCGAAAAGGGACAGCCACTCTTCTGGGCGGCGGTCGAGCAGATTAAACTGCATCATCACGGAATCAAGCTCAGACTTTTCAGTGAATTCCTTGATGACATTCGGACGAATCGAGGAAATTCCATAATATCGGATATAGCCTTCTTTTTTCAAATCTTCAAATGCTTCTACCGTTTCTTCGATATTGTCTGAAATGGTGCCGCCATGTAACTGATAAAGGTCAATATAATCAGTCCCCAATCGCTTTAAGCTATCTTTTACTGCCGTTTTAATATGAGCGCCGGATGGATCCCAGCTCCAGGAATCTTTATTTTCATTCCAGCGGTTTCCGACCTTGGTGGCTATGTATACCTTATCGCGGACCGATTTTAAATTCTTTCCGACGATTTCTTCATTCATACCGAAATCATATAAATCGGCCGTATCAAAATAATTGATTCCTTCATCTAAAGCGGCCTGTATGATCTCGGATGCCTGATTTTCAACAGTCCCCAGTGACATGCATCCAAGCCCGATTTCAGAAACTAGCAAGTCAGAATTTCCTAGTCTGCGTTTTTTCATGTTATCCACTCCCTTTACATTCATTGTAAAGGAGAAATCCATTTCACTCAAAGAATTCACTTGATCCGTTTTAAAGGAGTGGGTGGCACCTGATCGTGAATGTCGGCAATCCAATCATTGACATAAACATATTGATTTTGTAATTGCTTTAGTTTTTGAAGGATTTCCCAGCTCTTTCCGGATAAAGTAACGCTTTTTTCCAATACGTAAACTTTCATTAAATCGCCCTCCATCTCTATTATGGTAAAATGTATGAGGAATCATGCTGCAAATAGAACAGAGGAGTGGTCACGATGAAAAAATTTGAAGAAAAAACGCTGTCTTCGGAAAAAATCTTCACAGGAAAAGTAATCAGCCTGCAAGTGGATGATGTAGAGCTTCCTGATGGGAAAACGGGTAAACGTGAAATAATCAAGCATCCGGGAGCCGTTGCCGTCATAGCTCTCACGTCAGAAAATAAAATCATCATGGTTGAACAGTACCGTAAAGCGCTGGAAAGAAGCTTGGTGGAAATCCCTGCAGGGAAGCTTGAAAAAGGAGAAGAACCGGTCCTGTCGGCTAAACGGGAGCTGGAAGAGGAGACAGGTTATGAATGTGAAAAAATGGAGCACATCATATCCTTCTATACATCCCCAGGTTTCGCTGATGAATTGGTCCACCTGTATGTGGCCCACAATTTGAAAAAGAAAGAAAATGCGGCACCGCTGGATGAAGATGAATTTGTCGAAATGCTGGAACTCACGCTGGAGGAAGCTCAAACTTATATGGATGAAGGGAAGATCCAGGATGCTAAAACGGCATATGCAGTTCAGTATCTGCAGTTGAAAAAGGCGATGACATCATAAATGAAAGAGTATTACGCTGACCTGCATATCCATATAGGCAGAACGAGAAGCGGAAGGGCCGTGAAAATAACAGGTGCTAAAACGTTAACCTTCAGCAATGTGCTGCAAGTGGCAAGTGAAAGGAAGGGCCTTGATCTAATCGGGATAATCGATTGTCATTCTCCTGAAATTATCGAAGAGATCGAAGCGGGGATTCTTGATGGCGAAATCACGGAAAAGACTGAAGGCGGACTTCAATACAAGAATACAACCATCATTCCGGGCTCGGAGATTGAAATTTATGATCAAAATTGTAATGGACCGATCCATGTCCTCGCCTATTTTCCCACTTTAAAAGCGATGAAGGAATTCTCCTCATGGATGAGCGGACATGTTAAAAATATCACCTTGAGCTCCCAAAGGATTTATTGTGATGGAAGAACGCTGCAAAAAACCGTGAAGTCACTGGGCGGCCTGTTTATCCCGGCACATGTTTTCACCCCATTTAAAAGCTTATATGGAAAAGGGGTGCGATCCAGTCTGACTGAAGTATTCGATCCGGAGCTAATTGATGCCATCGAGCTTGGTTTAAGTTCGGATACAGAAATGGTCAAGGATATCGAGGAGTTGGACTCCTATGTATTCGTAACAAATTCCGATGCGCATTCGCTTGGGAAAATCGCTCGTGAATATCAAAAAGTCCTGCTTGAAGAGCCAAGTTTCAATGAGCTGGCAAAAGCCCTTAAAGAAACAGGGAATCGCAAGGTGACCGTTAATTATGGATTGAACCCCTTATTGGGAAAGTATCATCAAACCGTATGTTCAGGGTGCTTACATCAGGTATTGAGGGATAGTGAACAATGTCCTGAGTGTGGTAATAAATCCATTATTAAAGGGGTATCGGCCAGGATTGAAGAACTCTCCGTTTCCGGGATGGACAGAAGAGACGGAAAGGAAAGGCCGCCGTATATCCATCAAGTGCCACTCGACTTCATCCCGGGACTCGGACCTAAATCCATGGAAAAACTGCTGGTGGCATTTGGAACAGAGATGAATATCCTTCATGAAGTTACGCTTGAACAGCTAATGGAAATCGTTCCTGAAAAATTGGCGGTCTACATCGATTCTGCCAGAAAAGGGACGCTTTCTTTTGAAGTGGGGGGCGGAGGAAAGTACGGAAAGGTCAAAAAGGAATTAACCTGAAAAAAGTCCTGACAGATGAGATCTGTCAGGACTTTTTTAATTTGTTGTTTTTGCATAAATGGAGGTGTCCCGCACTTCCATGCCGTCTGCACTAAGGCAGTCATTACGCAAAATTCCTTCAAGGGTGAACCCTAGCTTCTCGGGAATCCGTTTGCTGGCAATATTATTAGGGTCACAGCGGATTTCGACCCGTTTTGCACCGTAATGGTAAAAGGCGAATTTAGTTAACTTTTCCACTGTCTCCGTTATGTAGCCCAGTTTACTGAATCTCGTATCAATCCAATAGCCAATTTCGAATTTAGGAATATCCCAGTTGATTCGGTGCAGACCAGTGGAGCCGATGAATTGATCGTCTTCTTTCCTATAAATATGGAGTCTGATATCCTCTTTTAAAATAAAGTCCGCAAAGGCCTTAAGGACGTTCTGTTCAGAAGTTTCCAAAGAAACATCTTGATGGGCAAACGGCAGCCACTGTTTCAATTCAGGTTTAGAATGGACAATGGCTTCGTAAAGGTCCAGGCCATCGCCAGGCTGACAAGGTCTTAGATATAATCGAGGGGTTTCAATTCTTTCGGGAAAATCCATTAATATAGCTTTCATATCCTGCCTCCATCTCATTAATGTGGAAAATTATAACATAAATTAGGTTCAATGTGTTCGGCTGAAGGGGAAAGTTTTCTTAGCATAAATGAAAGAGTGAAAACATAGATTCTAGTAAGCGGAGTTGGGAGGATGAAAGATGAAAAAAAAATCTGTCGTACAAAATGCCGTAATGAAACATATTAACGAACATTCCTCATTATATGTCTTTATCACTGTGCTTTTTTTGATGGGTGTCATTTTTGGGGCAATATTGGTGAATAGTTTGAGCTTTACCCAAAAGGAAGACTTGTTCTATTATTTATCGCAATTTTTCGGACAAGTATCCAAAGGTGAATTTGCATCTTCGCATGATATGTTCAGCCAAAGTATTATGCATAATATAAAATATATCGGGGTCATCTGGATTCTCGGAATATCGGTCATCGGTTTGCCTGTCATCCTGGTTTTGTTATTTATAAAAGGGATGGTCGTTGGATTCACGGTCGGCTTTTTAGTCAATCAAATGGGATGGAGCGGGTTCTTATTATCGTTTGTCGCTATTCTGCCCCAAAATATATTCATCGTCCCGATATTCATCGTAATAACCGTCCTTGCCGTTTCACTATCCATGAAAATGATCAGCCGGATTTTCCTTAAGCAGATTCGGGAGCCGCTGAAGCCGATAATTTCACGGTATATTTTCTCATTGGTTTTGTCAGGGTTATTCTTGATTACGGCTGCTGCATTTGAAGCGTACCTATCCCCTTCTTTAATGAAAAATGTCGTAAGTTTATTGGGTCATTGATGGAAATATACCGTTCCCGCAAATTTTTTTATCATTAACAAGAAATCTATTTTGACAGTTTTCCCTCTTTTGATATAATGGATAAGATAGCGGCGCGGGAGGGAATATTAGGTATGGAAATAGAAAACAGAATTGATAGGATAAAAAAGCAGTTACACTCGTCCAGCTACAAATTAACGCCTCAGCGAGAAGCGACCGTCCGCGTTTTACTTGAGCATGAAGAGGATCATTTAAGCGCAGAAGACGTTTACCTCCTTGTCAAAGAAAAGTCGCCGGAAATTGGATTGGCAACAGTTTACCGTACGCTAGAGTTGCTGACTGAATTGAAAATAGTAGATAAAATTAACTTTGGAGACGGGGTTTCCCGTTATGATTTAAGACAAGAAGGAGCTGCGCATTTCCATCATCATCTTGTTTGTGTGGAATGTGGTGCGGTAGATGAAATCCAGGAAGACCTACTTGAAGACGTAGAAGACATTGTGGAACGCGACTGGAACTTCAAGATAAAAGACCATAGATTAACCTTTCATGGCATTTGTCATCGATGTCATGACAAAGAAGAAAATTAAGGTGAATGAAGACGGACCTTTTCCATTTAATGGAGAAGGTTTTCTGCATTTTAATAGCTGGTTTTCTCAAGTAAGAGCTGTTTTTGTTTTCTCCTTTCCGAAATACGTATAAAACTTGTCCTGTTGGGCATAGATTGATACAAAGGGTCGAATGGGAGGGGAAAGGATGAAAACATCATTATCGCTTATTTTGCACACGGCTAAAGTGATGATTCTCTTTGTTAGCTTCACTGTTCTTTTTTATATAGGAATGGTATGGTTAAATCAGGAATATCAAAGTTATCATCGTTATGATGAACCGAAAGGCATGGCTGTAAAAGTATCGAAGGCTGTTGATACGGGTGATGATGCATGGCTTGAACGCCTAATGTTGTTTTATTTAAACGGGGAGTAATGAATATGGAGAATCAAATTAGGGATTTCATTCATTTTTTAACCATTGAAAAAGGACTTGCCAAGAATACGCTCGTCTCGTATGAGCGTGACTTAAGATCATATTGGAGCTTTCTGAAAGATGTTGAAACCATTGAAGATTGGAATGATTCGCGGCGGGTGAACATCCTGCATTTTCTCGTGCAGTTAAAGGATCAAGGGAAGTCATCGAAGACGGTGGCGCGTCATATAGCTTCCATTCGGTCTTTTCATCAATTTCTTCTAAGGGAAAGAGTAACAAATCAGGATCCGTCCATACATATAGAAACGCCAAAACCGGAACGAAGCCTTCCAAAGGTATTAAGCATGGAAGAGGTTGAAGCACTATTGGAAGCCCCGAAGAAAATGGATGAATTCGGCTTACGCGATAAGGCAATGCTCGAACTGATGTATGCGACGGGTATGCGTGTCAGTGAGTTGATATCCATGGATGTGAGTGATGTCCATGCATCGATGGGTTTTGTCCGTTGTGTAGGGAAAGGAAATAAAGAGAGGATCATTCCGATTGGACAAACTGCATTGGGTGCGATTGAACATTATTTGGAAAGTTCCCGGGGGAAAATGGCCAGCCCCAAGCACAGGACAGATTCACTTTTTTTGAATCATCATGGAAACAGGCTGACAAGGCAGGGATTTTGGAAGATTCTAAAAAAACTTGTAAAATCGGCACAAATTGAAAAAGAAATTACACCACATACACTGAGACATTCTTTCGCGACACATCTATTGATGAATGGGGCTGATTTACGTGCCGTCCAAGAAATGCTTGGTCATGCGGATATTTCGACAACTCAAATTTATACACATATTACGAACGTACGGATCAAGGATGTCTATTCAAAATTCCATCCGCGAGCTTAAAGGATTAATAGAATGATAGAAAGGTTGTGAATTTAACTGCAAGGCAGTTGAAGGAGCAGCCTTTTCTGTGTCGGCGAGACGGCTATAAGGGATGCTGATGATTCTGACGCACATCTTATGGCACTTTGTTTCATTCCGAAATATATTATTTGTCTCCATCATGGTAATCGTTTACAATGTAGAGAGGTCAGACTTCTGACGTTCTTGCGATTTCATTTAAATGAAGAGTAACTGAGCAGAATAAGGGTATTATAGAGAGTATAAAAAGTGATTTACTATTTTAGGAGGAATGACTCATGAAAGGGAATTCAGCATTTAAACGAATATTTGTAATAGTTATGGATTCAGTTGGGATTGGCGAAGCACCTGATGCAGATTTATTCGGCGATAAAGGTGCGGATACACTCGGTCATATCGCAGAAAAAATGAACGGATTGAACATGCCGACTCTCGCAAAATTGGGTTTAGGCAATATCCGTGAAATCAAGGGAATTGAAAAAGCTCAGCAACCTCTCGCATACTATACGAAAATGAAGGAAGCCTCTACAGGAAAAGATACGATGACTGGACATTGGGAAATCATGGGGTTGAATATATCGACTCCATTCCGTGTATTTCCAGATGGTTTCCCGGAATTATTAGTCAATGAACTCGAGGCGAAAATGGGTCGGGGAATTATTGGGAATGTCCCGGCAAGCGGCACGGAAATCATTGAGAGGCTTGGCGAGGAACATATGAAAACGGGTGCGCTGATTGTATATACATCAGCTGATTCCGTATTACAGATTGCTGCACATGAAGATATCGTCCCGATAGACGAATTATACAAGATTTGTGAAATTGCCCGTGAAGTGACAATGGCTGATGAGTTCAAGGTTGGACGCGTTATTGCCAGACCGTTCACTGGTGAACCAGGCAACTTCAAAAGAACGCCTAACCGTCATGATTATGCATTGAAACCGTTCGACCGGACAGTAATGGATGAATTGAAAGATTCTGGATATGATGTCCTTGCAATCGGGAAGATCTCGGATATCTTTGATGGGGAAGGTGTCACTGAATCATTAAGGACCGTATCCAATATGGATGGAATGGATAAATTAATCCAAACGGTAGAACAGGATTTCAAAGGGTTAAGTTTCCTTAATCTAGTCGACTTCGATGCTTTATACGGTCACCGCCGCGACCCAGAGGGATACGGAAAGGCATTGGAAGAATTCGATGCCCGGATGCCTGAAGTCCTTGATAAACTGAAAGAGGATGATTTATTGATCATCACTGCCGATCACGGGAATGATCCGGTCCATGAAGGAACTGATCACACACGTGAATATGTACCATTGTTAGTCTATTCCAAACGATTTACAGAAGGTGTCGAACTCCCGATAAGAGATACATTTGCAGATATTGGGGCGACGGTCGCTGCTAATTTTGATGTGAAAATGCCTGCCTTCGGAAAAAGTATATTGGGCGATCTAAATTTAGGGGAGAATAAATAGATGTTTAATAAAATAGAGACAGCTGCGTCATTCATAAAAAGTAAAATTGAAGGCTCTCCGGAGATAGGACTGATTCTTGGTTCCGGACTTGGAGTATTGGCGGATGAAATTGAAAATCCGATAACGATTCCTTACCACGAAATCCCGGAATTCCCAGTATCGACTGTTGAAGGACACGCTGGACAGCTTGTCATTGGACAATTAAGTGGCAAAAAGGTTGTCGCGATGCAAGGACGTTTCCACTTTTATGAGGGTTACTCCATGGAGAAGGTCACTTTCCCTGTCCGTGTAATGAAACTTCTTGGTGTTGAACAGTTAATCGTAACGAATGCTGCCGGAAGCGTTAATGAAAGCTATCAACCAGGTGACTTGATGCTCATTACGGATCATATTAATTTAATGGGGGCAAACCCATTGATTGGTCCTAATGAAGAGCGTTTCGGCCCTAGATTCCCTGATATGTCGGAAGCTTATAATAAAGACCTTCGGACGCAAGCAAAAAAAATAGCAGCTTCACTAGGATTGGATATTAAAGAAGGTGTCTATATCGGTAATACAGGACCAACCTATGAGACACCGGCAGAAGTGAAAATGGCAAGGATCCTTGGCGGGGATGCAGTTGGTATGTCGACAGTCCCGGAAGTTATCGTAGCAAGGCATAGCGGAATGAAGGTGCTCGGAATCTCATGCCTTACCAATATGGCCGCAGGCATTCTGGATCAGCCTTTGTCACATGAAGAGGTAATTGAAACGACTGAAAAAGTGAAAAGCAGTTTTCTTGAATTTGTTAAGCAAATCGTTAAAGACATATAAAACGAACCAAAAAAATACAAGTACACCTAAAGAAAATCGGTGTCTTTAAAAAGTGGGGATTCCAATATGAGAATGGTAGACTTAATCGAGAAAAAGCGTGATGGAAAGGCTCTTACTACAGAAGAAATACAGTTCATCATCAATGGGTTTACCGATGGATCGATTCCGGATTACCAAATGAGCGCTTGGTCAATGGCAGTTTATTTTAAAGGCATGAATGAGCAGGAACGTGCTGATCTAACCATGGCAATGGTCGAATCGGGAGATCAAATTGATTTATCGATGATTGAAGGAATTAAGGTCGATAAACATTCAACAGGAGGTGTGGGTGATACCACAACTCTAGTGCTTGGACCATTGGTTGCTGCTGTTGGTGTTCCAGTGGCAAAGATGTCAGGACGCGGTCTTGGCCATACAGGCGGGACGATCGATAAGTTGGAGTCTGTAAAAGGATTTCATGTCGAAATAGAAAATGACGAGTTCATCAGACTTGTCAATAAAAATAAGATAGCTGTCATTGGGCAAAGCGGTAACCTGACTCCGGCCGACAAAAAGTTATATGCATTGCGCGATGTTACGGGTACCGTTAACAGTATCGGTTTGATAGCTGGCTCGATCATGAGTAAGAAAATCGCCGCTGGTGCTGATGCAATCGTACTTGATGTTAAAACGGGAGCGGGCGCTTTCATGAAAACTCTCGAAGATTCCGAAGAATTGGCGCATGCAATGGTTAGCATCGGAAACAATGTGGGACGAAACACGATGGCTGTCATTTCCGATATGAGCCAACCGTTGGGTTACGCAATCGGAAATGCTTTAGAAGTGAAGGAAGCCATCGATACGCTTAAAGGAGAGGGACCGGAAGATTTAACGGAACTTTCTTTAACACTGGGAAGCCATATGGTATACCTTGCCAAAAAGGCAAACTCGCTAGAAGAAGCAAGAACCTTGCTGGAAAATGCGATTAAGGATGGTTCTGCACTTAACTCATTCAAGATTTTCCTGGAAGCGCAGGGAGGCGATGGTTCGGTTGTAGATCAGCCGGAAAAACTACCGCAGGCTGCTCATACTTTCGAGCTGGAAGCGAAAGAGGACGGATATGTATCGGAAATCATCGCTGATGAAGTAGGAACGGCAGCCATGCTGTTAGGCGCCGGGCGGGCGACAAAAGAATCAGAGATTGATTTGGCCGTCGGACTGGTACTTCGTAAAAAAATCGGGGAAACCGTGGCAAAAGGTGAATCACTTGTGACGATTTACAGCAATTTCGAAGATGTTTCAAAGGTGAAAGAAAAATTGTATGAAAGCATTGCGATTTCAAAAGAGAAAATAGAAAAACCTACATTGATCTATAAAGAGATCATGGAATAAACATTTCCCAAAAAAGGCCGCGCTTTTGAGCGGCCTTTTTACGTTTATCCCATTGAATTATTAAAAGAGGATGCCCATGCGCATCCTCTTTTAATTTGGTTCACTTTGTTACCCTATATCCAGTATATGTTCAAAATTCATCTTTATTTGTATAAAAATGGGTTTAATGGAAAAAATAAAAAATATAAAGATTGGAGGGTATGGAGATGAAGCGGATTCTTTCTGTATTTTTAACCGTTTTGGTAGCATTGGGTTTTAACATCCCGCATACAAAAGCAGCTGAAGAAAAAGGAGTCGAACTGGCGGCAAATGCTAAATCCGCTATTTTGATTGAACGGGATACAGGTACTGTTCTCTATGATAAAAATGCAGACGATCGCCTTTCACCGGCAAGCATGACGAAAATCATGACGATGCTGCTGATCATGGAAGCGATCGATAAAGGCGAACTCAGCATGAAGGAGAAAATCAGGACTAGTGAGTATGCAGCGTCGATGGGCGGTTCCCAGATCTTCCTCGAGCCAGGTGAAGAAATGACCACGGAACAAATGCTTAAAGGCATCTCGATTGGTTCGGCGAATGATGCATCGGTGGCGATGGCTGAACGTCTAGCTGGATCGGAAGAAGAGTTTGTCAGGGAAATGAACAAAAAGGCGAAAGACCTCGGGTTGAAAAATACAAAGTTCCAAAACGCAACAGGACTTCCTGTTAAAGATCATTACAGTTCAGCACATGATATGTCGATCATGGCGAAGGAATTATTGAAATACGATACGATTACAAGGTTCACGGGTACATATGAAGATTATCTCCGTGAAAATACCGAAAAGAAATTTTGGCTTGTCAACACAAATAGGTTAGTGAAATTTTATCCTGGGGTCGATGGACTGAAAACAGGATTCACAAATGAAGCGAAATATTGTTTGACAGCGACTGCTAAAAAAGGGAATATGCGTGTCATTGCCGTCGTTTTCGGAGCCGTTTCTCCAAAGGAACGAAACGCTCAGGTTACCAAGATGTTAGATTATGCATTTTCACAATACATCACATACCCCATTTATAAACGCGGTGAGGTGTTAGGTGAAGCCAAGGTAAGTAAAGGGCAAAAGAAAACCGTGGTGGGCGTCACAAGTGAACCTATTTCAGTTTTGACAGCCAAAAACGGAACGGCAAAGGACTTTACAAAAAAAATCACGCTTGATAAAGATTTGGATGCCCCGATTAAAAAAGGTGATGAAATTGGTACGCTTGAATTGAAGAAAAACGGTAAGGTATATGTCGAATCTCCGATTGTTGCGAAGGAAACTGTTGATAATGCCAGCTGGTGGCAATTGTATAAACGGGCTTTCGGCATGTTTACCCATTCGAAATAGAATAAATTGTCGCATTGCCTGTTAATCGTACTAATTTAGGCGAAACTCCACTAGTTTTGCTAGTAAGGAGGAATCGGCAGGTGAAAAAGAGAATTTGACTCTTTATAAGACAGTGAAGGAGGCTGTATATAATGAGTCTTACGATTAATATGGAGGCGAAAAACCGCGTATTGTGCATTCGTCTCAAAGGTGATTTAGATCATCATACAGCAGAAAAATTAAAAAATCAGGCAGAGGCAGCCATTCAAAAGCATAATATCAAGCATATCATCCTCAACATGGAAGAATTGGATTTTATGGACAGTTCAGGGCTCGGGGTTATTTTGGGCCGTTATAAGCAGGTAAACAAAAAGCAAGGTGAAATGGTGGTCTGTGCAATTTCTCCAGCAGTAAAGCGGTTATTTGAGATGTCAGGGTTGTTTAAAATTGTTAAAATGGAACTATCCGAAAAAAACGCTTTGCAAAGACTGGGGGTTGCCTAATATGAAAAATAAAATGGAAACGAAATTTTCTGCACTTAGCCAAAATGAATCTTTTGCCAGGGTAACTGTTGCGGCATTCATTGCCCAATTGGACCCGACGATGGATGAATTGACAGAGATCAAGACTGTCGTGTCAGAAGCCGTTACGAATTCGATCATCCATGGGTATGAGAGTGACCCGGAAGGTTGGGTCTACATTTCAGTGGTCATCGAAGGCGATACTGTGGAATTGACCATCCGGGATGAAGGACTGGGCATTGAAGACGTCGAGGAGGCTAAACAGCCGTTATTTACGACAAAACCCGAACTTGAGCGTTCCGGTATGGGATTCACCATTATGGAAAACTTCATGGATGAAATCAATATAATTTCCCATAAGGGCGAAGGCACGATCATTCGATTAAAAAAGCACTTAACTACAAGCAGAGCTTTGTGCAATTAAGGGAGACTTGCATATGGATGTGGAGGTTAAAAACGAGAAGAGCAAGAAAGGCCAGCCCCATTTAAAAGATGAGGAATTGCGGAATTTAATCCAACGCAGCCAGAGCGGTGACCAAGATGCGAGGAATCTGATTGTCAATAGCAATCTGAGGCTTGTATGGTCAGTAGTGCAAAGATTCCTCAATCGAGGTTACGAACCGGATGACCTTTATCAAATAGGCTGTATAGGTCTGTTGAAGTCCGTGGATAAATTTGACTTATCGTTTGAAGTGAAATTCTCAACGTATGCTGTGCCTATGATCATTGGTGAAATCCAACGTTTTATCCGTGATGACGGAACGGTTAAAGTAAGCCGGTCATTAAAGGAAATGGCGAATAAAATTCGCAGGGCCAAAGAGGAACTTTCAAAGACGTATGGCCGCGTTCCGACTGTCAATGAATTGGCGGAACATCTAGAGCTTTCGCCAGAGGAAATCATCATGGCCCAAGAAGCTAGCAGGAGCCCTTCATCGATCCATGAAACGGTTTACGAAAATGATGGAGATCCGATTACTCTTCTTGACCAGATTGCCGACCATAATGAAACATCCTGGTTCGATCAAATCGCTTTGAAGGAAGCCATACATGAATTGAATGAACGTGAAAGGCTGATTGTTTTCCTGAGGTATTATAAAGATCAGACGCAATCGGAAGTGGCGGCAAGGCTTGGTATTTCCCAAGTTCAGGTATCAAGGCTGGAGAAGAAGATTCTTCAGCAAATGAAAAACCACATGAATCAGTGATTCATGTGGTTTTTTTTATTGAGCTGAAAATAAATACTGATTTTAGGAAAAAGTAAAAGTGATTTAAGATGAAACTAGGGATGGGGCCGAATTTTTAGTTGAATTTAGGGATAAAAACGAATATTATAGTAAAGGTCGCGTTTCTCATTCGTTTTTTTATCTTTCTTTCAATGAATAATGAACAGGAAAAACGCCGATGCAGTACAATATTAGGACACCTTGTCTTTTCGTGCAAACGGTTGTCGGTGATTCCTTTAGATCTGGAGGTCTAAAATATGTTTATGGAAAAGTTTTTCTCCCTGAAAGAAAATGGGACGGATGTCCGTACAGAAGTCATGGCGGGTGTTACGACATTTTTGACTATGGTTTATATCCTCATTGTGAATCCGGCTTTATTGTCTTCAATCGGAATTCCATTTGAACAAGTTTTCATGGCAACGGTCATATCAGCGGTGATTGGTACCCTAATCATGGGACTCGTTGCAAAATACCCGATAGCGATAGCACCAGGGATGGGCTTGAATGCTTATTTTGCCAGCGTGGTGGGGGCACAGGGCCTTTCATACCAGACCGTATTCGGTACGGTTTTCATTGCTGGTTTGCTATTTCTATTAATTAGCGTGACTAGCTTGCGTAAAATGATAATTGATGCGATTCCTAACTCATTAAAATATGGCATTACATCCGGAATTGGATTATTCATTGCGTTTATCGGATTGAAAAATGCTGGAATCATAGTGCCAAATGAATCAACGATGGTGACGCTTGGCGATTTACATCAGCCAGGAACCGTTTTAGCGTTAGCAGGCTTATTCATTACCTTGATTTTTATGGCCCGTAATATAAAAGGGGCCATTTTCATTGGCATGATCGTTACGGCAATCATTGCCTACTTTATCGGTTTGCTCGACTTCGATGGGGTCTTATCTGTACCTCCGACACCAGTATTTTTCGATATCGATATCGCTGGGGTCTTCACGAATTCTTTATATTCAATTGTCTTCGCCTTTTTACTTGTGACGATCTTCGATACGACAGGCACCTTGATTGGCGTGACAGAACAGGCAGGACTAACGAAGGATGGGAAAATCCCTCGTGCCAAGAAAGCCTTTTTAGGTGATGCGATTGCGACTACAGTCGGCTCGATGTTTGGTACAAGCCCATCGACTGCCTATGTGGAATCGAGTACGGGAGTGGCTGCAGGCGGACGTACGGGATTGACCGCTACTGTCGTGGCCATCTTGTTTGCTGTATCGATTTTCTTTTCTCCATTGATATCGGCAATTTCTTCCGTTCAGGCAATCACAGCACCCGTTTTGATCATCGTGGGATGTTTCATGATGGAAGGTCTGGCTAAAGTCAATTGGAAACTTTTTGATGAGGCATTTCCGGCATTTGCGATCATTTTAACGATGCCGCTTACTTCAAGTATATCTACAGGGATTGCAATTGGGTTCATTACATATCCCCTAATGAAGGTATTCAGCGGAAAAGGAAAATCGGTACATCCGCTCATATATATTTTTGGTTTGATATTTTTGGTTCAGCTGATTTTCTTCCCCACTCATTAATAGTTGAATGTAAACCAAAAAGACATTTCTGACATTGCAGGTGTCTCAGTTTGTAGGCAAAAGGGGTTCGGAATTAAAAAATTCCGAACCCCTTTTAAAATTCCCTTTGAAATTTTGACCAAAGGTTAAGAGATTTGGGCTCTTCGAGTCACTATGTTACGGGATTTTAGGACCTTGCCATGTCCACGTGGCCATCTTCTTTAAATTAATGGCAGCGAAAGTAAGCATCGCTTGCATCAACAATTTTTTAAGTCCCCTTAAAGTTATCCAACGCATACAATGCTTTCTTTTGCATCTGCGAATACATGCTCAATTGTTTCTTTACGTTTCGCATATAAAGGTTTTACATCTTGATGATGACTGGATCAATGGAAGCCTCCATTTTACGAACCAAATGGTTCGCCGGCACCAGTTGATCTCGTTGAAGATGATGTTTCGAAAGCATCCTCATCACCTCAAATTTTAATAGATCTATTTTAAAACAAAAAAGACTGTAGTCAAACTCGTTTTTAATTTGTTTACAATTTGAGACATGCTGTCATTGCAGCGTGTCTTTTTTTGGTTTCAAATTAGTAATATTTGGACATGCTTCACTTCCTGCATTTTCAAACTGCTTCCAATCCATACTACTAGCATAAGGAAATAAAAGGTCGGGATGTGATGATAATGACAGTTGTATATATCAGGATGAGGAACCGTGTACAAGCAAAGGGAAATCAAACGGTGAGGATAAAAGATATTGCAAGGATAATCGGACCTGAAGAAGTGATTACCAAAATTGAAGAAATCATATTATTAACGGTCAAGAAGGAAGATAAGAATATTATTGTCATTGATTTAGCTCAGGTTATCATGTCCATCCGCAAGGTGGATCCGACTATTGAAGTGGAAACATTCGGCCCTTCCCAAACGATCATCGAAGTCATCCTCACGAAAAAGAAAATGTCATACCTGACATTCGCCTTGGTTTGGTTTTTGTTATTTGTCGGCGGCGGGATGACAATCATGAATTTTCATGTGGATGTCAGCATGGGGGAAGTGCATCAAAAAATCTTTACTATAATAACGGGAAAAGTGGAAGATAAGCCGTTATTGATCCAAATCCCATATAGCTTCGGCCTTGGTATGGGCATGATTCTATTTTTTAATCATTTCTTTAAAAAACGCTTCAATGAGGAACCTAGTCCGCTCGAGGTTGAAATGTTCAACTATCAGCAGGATTTGGACCGTTATGTAATCATGAATGAAAATAAGGAAAACGTGCGCCACCTTGATGACCGGTAAAATCATCTTCGGAATCTTTGTCGGTTTAGCCGGGGGGGTTGCAACAGGTGCCGGTTTTGTAGCGTTTTTAACTGTACTTGGGGTGATTCCAAGACTGACTCAGCTGACAAAAACAATGAAAATGATACATTATTATGAAGGAGCCATCATTGCCGGAGTTGTCGCAGGGACATGGTTAGGATTACAGGAAACGGAACTTTCACTTCCGCATTTTCTTTTAATTCCGATCGGTTTGGCTGACGGGATATTTAATGGGATGCTTGCGGCTGCCTTAACTGAAGTCCTGAATGTATTTCCAGTTCTTTCAAAACGAATCGGAATTCAAGAGAAGATCATTTATTTGTTAATGGCACTCGTATTGGGGAAAATAGCCGGATCATTATTCCAATGGATTTATTTTGTCGACTTATAAGTGTAAGAGGTAACTATTCCTGATGATGAAAGGTAGGCCCAAGATGGTGACCAAACGAAAAGTGATATTGATTACGGATGGAGATGAGTATGCAAAACGGGCTGTCGAGCATGTAGCCAAGGAAATAGGGGGAAGATGTATCTCCATGTCCCAAGGTAATCCATCACGATATACGGGCTTGGAGTTAGTTGAATTAATAAAAAAGGCGAAGTATGATCCTGTATTGGTCATGTTTGATGATAGCGGTTTTATAGGAGAAGGATCAGGCGAACAAGCAATGAAGGTAGTTGCCGGACACCCTGATATTGATGTCCTTGGCGTGATAGCGGTCGCATCAAAGACTAGAAGGGAAGAGTGGACCAAGGTGGATATCTGTATTGACCGTGATGGTAATTTGACACCGAACGGGGTTGATAAATACGGCGCCGAGGAATTTGAGCTGGGCAAGATAACAGGAGATACGGTGTATTGCATCGATCAATTACATGTTCCCATAGTAGTTGGGATAGGGGATATCGGAAAAATGTCCCATCAAGACGATTTTAAAAGAGGAGCACCGATAACGAAGCTAGCGGTGGAAATCATATTGGAAAGGAGTGGTCATGGTGACTTCAGAAAAACCTCAAAACATGATGCCGATTCCGAGTAGGGTAGCGGAAGTTGACGCATACATGGAAGAGAAAGTAGGTCTAGGCGTCAGCTTTGACTTAGGAGTAAGAAAGATAAAGGTCTTAAGAAAAGATGTGCATCTTTACTATATAAACGGGCTGACGGATACGGAGTACATCATTGATATCCTCGATTCTCTCATTCATAACAAAAATGCCGATATCGTGTCTACTAAAGTTTTTGATGTAGTCAAAGACTTGCTCGTACACCAATCCGTTCAGGAAATAAAGACGATGGATGAGCTTGTTGATCAGGTATTATCCGGTTTAATCGTCGTTGTTGTTGATGGTAAACCAATTGGGTTGGTCGTGGATGTCAGGAGTTATCCCGGGAGACAGCCAGTAGAACCAGATACCGAAAAAGTCGTCCGTGGATCAAGGGATGGTTTTGTCGAGAATATCATCATAAACACGGCGATAACCAGAAGAAGAATCCGGGATGAAAGATTACGTTTCGAAATGCTGCATGTGGGGGAACGATCGAAATCGGATATATCCATCGGCTACATTAAAGATATTGCCGATCCGGATTTAATAGAAATCGTTCGTAAGGAATTGAATAATATTGAGGTTGATGGCATAACGATGTCTGATAAAACGATCGAAGAGTTCATCGTAAAGCAAAGGTATAACCCATACCCGCTTGTCAGATATACGGAACGGGCTGATGTGGCGGCAACGCATTTGCTTGAAGGCCATGTCCTTATTTATGTGGATACCTCACCGAGTGTCATCATTACCCCGTCCACCCTTTTCCATCACATGCAACACGCCGAAGAGTATCGGCAGGCGCCTGCCGTCGGGACCTTGGTGCGCTGGGTCCGTTTTCTCGGGATTTTCGTTTCGTTATTCTTGCTGCCGATATGGTTATTGTTCTGTTTAGAGCCTTCCCTCCTGCCGGAGAAGCTCGAGTTTATCGGGCCGAATGATAAAACACATATACCCATTGTGATCCAAATCTTCATTTCCGATATTGGGATAGAATTTTTAAGGATGGCAGCCGTTCATACCCCGACCCCGCTTTCCACGGCAATGGGCTTGGTTGCGGCAGTTTTGATAGGACAGATAGCGATAGATGTTGGCCTATTTGTTCCTGAAGTGGTTCTCTACGCTTCCGTAGCGACAATAGGTACATTTGTCACACCGAGTTTAGAACTAGGAGTTGCAAATAAAATTACCCGTTTAGCACTGATAGTCTTGGTCGCATTATTTAAAGTGCCTGGCTTAGTCATAGGCATCACACTCTATTTGATCATGCTCACTAGTATAAAAACATTAAATACACCTTATTTATGGCCGCTTCTCCCGTTTCAGCCGAAGGCCTTGTCACATATAATATTAAGAAGACCTTATCCTGGTACAATAGAACGTCCGAGCATTGTACATCCCCAAGATCTATATAGACAGCCGAGAAAATCTAAAGGTTGATGTTGTCGAAAAGTTGTGGTAATTTATTTTTATTCGGATAAAGCGATAAAGTTGGGCTTAACAAAGAGATAAAGCTACTATGACTCTTTGGAGTTTAAACCAATCTGTCTTTCCCTTCGAACTACTAAGCAGTCATAGATAACAATATAATTACATGGGATAATTGATTCGGATGAGGCTGGATTATATAGAAGACCCTTTACAGCAGGTTTTCTTTATTTGAGGCTGCCTCATTTCTTATTAATAGTTTTAAGTCAGGAAGGTGAGGCTATCATGCATTTGTACGGAACCGGCGGTGTCAATGAACGTGGACATCTGGAGATTGGCGGAGTGGACACGATTGAATTGATCGAACAATTTGGTACACCATTATATGTTTATGATGTAGAGCTAATTCGCGAACGGGCGAGGGGGTTCAAGAGAACTTTTGAGGAATTGGGGGTTTCAGCACAAGTTGCTTACGCAAGTAAGGCCTTTTCTTCGATTGCCATGATCCAGTTGGCTGAGCAAGAGGGACTGTCTCTCGATGTTGTCTCAGCGGGGGAATTATATACGGCAATTAAGGCAAATTTCCCAACAGAACGGATTCACTTCCATGGAAATAACAAAAGTGAAGAAGAGCTACATATGGCTTTGGATCATGACATTGGCTGTATAGTAGTCGATAATTTTTCAGAGTTGACACTGTTGGAAGAAATTTGTACAAACCGTGAACAAAAGGTGAAAATCCTTCTTCGTGTAACACCGGGTATTGAAGCCCATACGCATGATTATATTTTGACAGGGCAAGAAGATTCGAAATTTGGTTTTGATCTTATTAACGGCCAGGCAGAAGCTGCCCTTCGACAAGCGCTTCATAGTGAGTTTCTGGAAGTTCTTGGATTACACTGCCATATCGGTTCCCAAATCTTTCAAACGACCGGTTTCCTTCTGGCAGCCCAAAAAATTATCGGCAAGCTGAGTGATTGGCACGATTCGGTAGGGTTTCAACCACAGGTATTGAATCTGGGAGGGGGATTCGGGATTCGGTATACACAAGAGGACGACCCGCTACCGGCGTCTCAATATGTTGAGGAGATCGTTAGGGAAGTGCAGAACCTGATTGCTGATTCTGATTTAGTGATGCCTGAAATCTGGATCGAACCTGGCCGTTCATTGGTCGGAGACGCCGGTGCGACACTGTACAAGGTGGGTTCTGAAAAGGAAGTTCCTAATGTCCGTAAATATATTGCCGTAGATGGGGGCATGAGTGATAATATACGTCCCGCTCTTTACGAAGCTAAATATGATGCCATTCTTGCAAACCGGCCGCTCGACACTGTGGAAGAGACAGTGTCCATTGCCGGAAAATGCTGTGAAAGCGGAGATATGTTGATTTGGGATTTACCATTGCCAAAAGCCGGCCGCGGTGATGTCTTGGCGGTATTTTGTACAGGGGCATATGGATATTCCATGTCGAATAATTACAATCGCATTCCGAGACCGGCTGTCGTCTTTGCCGAAAAGGGAGAAGCCCGGTTGGTCATCAAACGCGAAACTTACGAAGATCTTATCCATTTGGACTTGGCCCTTCATGAAGCGGCAGTCGTCAATAAAGAATAGAAAAAAGGATGGCATTGGCCATCCTTTCAGTTTGTAAATAAAGGGCTTTGGTAAACGTAACTTTGCTCAAATGATGTTCCCGAACCAAATAACCAATAGCAATACCTTCAAGACCTCAGGAATTAATTAGAACGGAAGGGGACGAGACTCCTGCGGGAAAAGCGCGTCAAAGGGAGACCCCGCAGGCGCAATAGCGCCGAGGGCGGACCGCCCGCGGAAAGCGAGTGCCTGCAGTGGAACTCAACGCTCAAATTGTACAGGCATAAAAATAGACAAACTCTACGTCTGAAAGGATGGCATTGGCCATCCTTTTTTTATTTGAATCAGCTGAAAAGTGATTTGATTGCGTCTATTAAACTACTGAACACTTCTTTCAATTTATCCAGAAATGATTGACCCTCTTCGGATTCAAGAAAATTGGAAAGTTTATCTTTAGCTGCAGTCAGCTGATCACCGACAGCGTTCCAATCAATATTCAATTCTTTTAGCTTATTGAATAAATCAATTAAACTTTGTACTTGATCTTCATTTAAGGCGATTCCAAGGTCTTTTGCTGAAGACTCGACAACCTCGCGGACCTCTTCAGTATTGGCTGGTGGATTTGCAGCCATTTCCTCTTTGATTTTCGTAACAAGTGCAGAGGCTTCTTCCGTACCGATTTCGTCACCCAATTTTGCTGTTTTCACCATTTCCTCATTCGCTGCCTGTTTCACATCTTCAGGAATCTTCTTGTCGGCAGATATTTCATAGGCTTTAATGACTCCTGTCAAAGCCGCTGTACCGGAAACGGGTATAGGTGCGGTGACATAAACGGTAGCATCTTTTACTCCTGCAGTAGCCAGTGCATTGATATACATTTCATCGGAAACCCAGTTAATGTTTTTCGACTCAAGTTTTAGACCGGTACCTTTTTCCTCCAAAGTAATCGCAGAGGATGAAATCGCTTTTGTACCGATTAGACGGCTAGCGATATAGTCTCCTAAGTATTCGTGTTCCTCCGCATTTGTAACGGTTAAAACCTCAACATCATTTGGTGCTTTCATTTCTGATAAAATCATACTTTTTTGTTCATTTGTCAAATTCTCACCAAGTGTGACGATCATTTCACCAACAGCTGCATCTGCAAAAGCCTTATATGGCAATAATAGACATAATAAAATGGTTACAATGACCCATTTATTCATTTTTTTCATGATAATCCTCCTTAACTTTCCTGCTGAATTGGGAATCTTTCAATAAAAGGGCGGCACTTTAAATCAGATTCATAGTATTTGACGAAACAAAGGCTAAAAAAGATACATATATTCCTGAAAAAAATTTATAGCCAAATAGCTACGTTCATTTAAACGAAGAAGTTGGGGGTATCTTTGTCTTTTATACCTAAGATGGCACTCTATGAACCTAGATCACTTTACCAATGTAGTAAAATTGAAGCAAGATTGCAAGGATATTTGTCAGATTGTGTTAAGTTATAGTAGAATGAATTCGTTATTTAAATATTTGGACCATTCATAAAGGGAGTATGGGATGAGGAAAAGTAATAAGACTCTTTTACTTATGATGCTTATTATCGCTTTGATATGGGGAATCGTATACTGGCTGTTTATCGCTTAGCACATAGCCCATTGATAAATCAAGTGCTGAAAGTGATGTTGAAACGAACGGGATTTTTATGTATGATGTAAATGTTATATGTGAGGATTATTATTCAAAGCAAATTAATTGGAAACAGGAAGATAATAAAAACGTTATTTAGTAACGAGGGATATTATGTTGATTAAGTATAAGAAAAGTTATGAGAAGTTTGCCATGGGATTATTATCTTTCATGCCAAATGAAAAAGAGATAAAAACGCTTCGGAATACGATGAAGAATTATGAAACGGATGAAAACCTACAGCTGTTCTTATGGAAAGATGAAGAGATTACGGGCCTGATCGGTATAGAAGTCTCTCCAACCCACATTGAGATACAACATATATCTGTAAATCCATCCTTCCGGAAGCAAGGTATCGGTAAAACGATGGTCAGGGCCATCAAGGAGCAATATCCTGACAAAGAATTAAAAGCAAATGAGTTTACGGAAAGCTTTCTTGACAGGTGTGAAGATTTCTGAATATGAAAGCTTGAATGGAGGATCGCCTTTAAGGGCGGTCCTCCATTCTTGTTTTTCGAAGGGATAGCTGTCGAGCCCTTTCTGAAATGACATCCGAACGGTCACGCATTAGGTGCTTATCAACTATCGATGTATTGGTCATGTCGCTATCCGCACCCCATATGGATCCTTCTTGCGAACACATGGATTGGCATTTTTCGATCAGTCTTTGATCCGATATTGGCAGATTGATGCTTTTATATGGCTTTTGTGATAACATTCGTTCATGTGTATCCTCGAGCAATTTGAACAGTTGTTCTGGATCGAGTCCCAACTTCAGGAGCTCGGCCTTTTTTAGGTGGAGATTTGCCAAGGCTTTAGACAGGGTCCTTGCAGCCCCTTTTTTGTTTCCCCTGCGATCATGATACAGGGCAACCGCAATCTGAATGAGCCCGACCCAATGAGAGTCACGCTCTTTTGGTGCGGTTTCCTTCCAATATTCTTCAAGGATTTCATGACATTCGAAGTAATCCCTCGTTCCATGGAAATGGACAAGGAAAGAAAGGTAGTCTTCCGCGTAAGTCAATAGGAGCACCCCTTTTGTTTGATGGAATCAACTAAGTATGGCAAAAAGCCATTTTCTTATAGCTTAACATCCGCTATGTATACTCACTAAGTTTAGCATAGAATTTTTTCCTGGAAAATAAAGAAAGCTGATTGCAAGGCAATCAGCTGATTCATCAGTCTCCCATTAACACCAAGAAGCACCGACGATAACTAATAAAATGAACAATACTACAATAAACGCGAATCCGCCGCCGTTTCCAAAACCACCTGCACCCATAATGAGTACCTCCTTTGTTCTGCTATTCTTACATTTCTAGGTTATGTTGGATTTCAGAATGTGATTGGGCACCGACCCATTTGACGGTAATCCCAAATAAAAACTTTTCTATGGACAGTAAATTATTATTTGGATAAAGGGCGGCAATCCACTATACTTGATTAGTAAAAGAAATAGGTCTATATCGGCCAATTAGATTTAAATGAGGTAATTTAATGGGTTATAACATAAAAATTGACGCTTTCGAAGGTCCGATGGATTTACTCCTGCATTTGATCAATCGCCTGGAAATAGACATCTACGATATTCCGATGGCTGATATTACAGATCAATACCTAGGTTACATCCATACGATGCAGCATCTGGAATTGGATGTGGCCAGCGAATATCTGGTGATGGCTGCAACACTGCTTGCCATCAAGAGTAAAATGCTGCTTCCAAAGCACGAAGATGAGCAAATGATTGATGAAGATGGGGAAATATTTGAGGAAGATCCACGGGATGAGCTTGTGGAAAAACTATTAGAATATAAAAAGTATAAAAATGCAGCCGAAGAATTTAAAGGGATGGAAGAAGAAAGAAGCTTGATGTTCACCAAACCCCCAAGTGATCTATCTGTTTATGTTAAAGAAGCGGAAAGTGATAAACAAGAGTTGAATATAAGTCTATATGATATGTTGGGGGCTCTGCAAAAATTGCTGAGAAGGCAAAAAATTCAAAAGCCGCTTTACACGAAAGTAACGAAACAAGAGATATCGATAGAGAAACGAATGGATGAAATCAAGATGGAGTTACAGTCCATTAAAGGGAAGAAAAGTTTTTTTGAACTGTTTTCGATCCCGGTCAAGGAGCATATCGTCATCACTTTCATGGCGGTGCTGGAACTGATGAAACTTAATGAAATCATCGTTGAACAAGAAGGTAATTTTTCTGAAATCATGATTGCTGCTAAGGAAGGTGTAGAACCAGTTGGAAGTTATTAATTGGAAAGGGATTCTTGAGGCATTATTGTTTGCTGCCGGAGATGAAGGGCTCTCTGTCAAACAAATTGCCTCGGTCCTGGAAATTACGGAATATCAAGCAACGGACATCGTTGAAAGTTTAAAGGAAGAATATGTATCGGATGTACGCGGGATTCAAGTGATCGAAATAGCGGGCGTTTATCAAATGACGACAAAAAAAGAGCACTCGGATTACTTGAAAAGACTAGTCGAAACATCAAGCACTCAAGGCTTATCCCAGGCGGCATTGGAAACACTCGCAATCATTGCTTATAAGCAGCCGATTACTAGAGCTGAAATTGATGAAATACGCGGAGTGAAAACGGAACGCCCCATTCATACACTTGTCACCAAAGTCTTAATTAAAGAGGTCGGACGTGCTGAAGGCTCGGGCCGGGCTTATTTATATGGGACAACAAAAGAGTTTTTGGATTACTTCGGCCTGAATTCCATAGATGAATTACCGCCTCTCGCCGATAATTCGGATGATAGCTTTGAAAGTGGTGAAGCCGATTTGTTTTTTGAAAAATTTCAGCAAACAATCGAATAACATTTTTCTTTGAATTGTGATAATATAGAAAAAAATGAATGCGGGGGGATTGCGGGTGCGAATTGTAGCATGCAATGGATTTGGGCTTGAAAAGGAAAAGTCAAATTCACCTGAGGACTTCTTTAATCGATCCGTTATACAATACATAAAGGATGGAGAAGAAAAGACGCTGAATGTACTGTATCTTCGCTATTTTGATGAGATGGTCACTCTTTGGACCCCATATCCCGCCAACCCCCTATTCAAAAGCCCTAACAGAGATATTTATATGGCTGACATCATCGCCATGGTCTGTCTACTCAAAGACCCGGGCCTGGTTAACCGAAAACGAATATATATAAATGCAGAAAAAGAGCTGGCTGGTTATTTCGAAAATATAGATTTTGAAAAATTGGAGAAAGTGTTTATATCTATTGACCAAGCTAAACCATATGATATAGAATCACATGTTGACTATTATATTCAATCTTAATCAATTTGAGGAGGGTTCACGGTTGGGGAATACATTGGTAAAATCTCAGCTTGAGGATGTAAAGGGCTTTTTGGAAACGACAGTGGCTCAACTGGAAGAATTTATAAATGAGACGACCTATTCTAAGCTGCAAGAAGAAAAAAGCGGGGATGAAACCTATTATAAAGGAATCCTTTCAAGTTTAAGAAGAATGCTTGTAAGTTGTGAAGAGGGCTTGGAGGCTTGCCAAATCGTTCTGAAAAATGATGTTTTCAATAAAGCTGCAGCTGAAAAGACGCTTTATAGAGTTTATCATCAATGTATCGAAGAATACTTTTCCCCAAAATCAGATCGGTGGTTTGAGGACAGCAGATCTGCCTATACAGGAAAAAACTCGATTAAATTTCACCAAAGTGTACCTGACAGCATAATATCCATTCTGAAGGCCGTGGAAAGTGGATTCCAGACCATGCGTGAAGAATTGGAGTTTTATGAAACGGATTACCGGACGAAAATGTTGCAGTCAAGATAATGAAACAGCTAGGCTTAATAAGCCTAGCTGTTTTTTTTAGCTATAAATGGAATCTCCGCTTAATCGATACATAAAATACTTTGATGATTTATGTGTATGGGAATAGGGGGAGGTTGCAAGATGTCAGAGGTAAAAGATTATGCTAAAGAGGTAAGTGATTGGGTTGATGGAGTGATGGAATATCTTGAGAAGATCGATATCACCGATTCGCCGTTGCTGTCAAATATTGAACGTCTTTCCGGTTTGGCAAAGAATATGGATGAGGAAGAAATGGATTATGAGGATATGGTCCTGATTGAAGAAGAGATGGCTCGGGTCTACGAGGAAATTGAAGAACTCGCTAGAGAATTCAATATACAGGAAAGGCAATCAGTGCCGATTGGGAAGCATACGTTACCGCCGTTACCTTATGCCTATGAAGCGTTGGAACCGACGATCTCAAGGGAAATCATGTATCTGCACCATGATAAGCATCATCAAGCATATGTCGATGGTCTGAATAAAGCGGAATTGATGATGAAAAAAGCGAGAGAAACGAATGATTTTTCCTTGTTGAAACATTGGGAAAAGGAAGCAGCCTTTCATGGATCGGGCCATTATCTCCATACGCTGTTCTGGGAAGTGATGATTCCGGGAGGGGGCGGACAGCCAAGGGGGGATTTACTTAAACAGATTGAGAAGGATTTTGGAAGCTTTGCAGCTTTTAAAAGTCATTTTAGTGAGGCTGCCAAACAAGTAGAAGGTGTTGGCTGGGCGATATTAGTCTGGTCTCCGCGTGCGCGGCGGCTAGAAATACTTCAATCGGAATTGCACATGGTTTTGACCCAGTGGGATACGATCCCAATCCTTGTTCTTGATGTATGGGAACATGCTTATTACCTGCAATATAAAAATAATCGGGCAGGCTATGTGGACAAATGGTGGGACGTTGTAAACTGGCCGAAAATAGCCGTAAGGTTCACCGAAGCGAAAAAGCTTATTTGGAAAAAGCAATAACTGATAAAATATAAAAATGTCTTTGGAGAACCAATTACAACTAAACGGGCCGTCAAGGTTCGTTTTTTTTGATTGAAATTTCGAAACAAGAATTTTTTAGGGGGAATATGGGAAAGATATGAAGGAGACCTGAAAATTTTTATTAGAAAGCGACTTATGATTCTCATTTGGATATTATAATTAGATTGAAAAGGAGAGGAAATCATCTCACGAAATAATGAGCATGTGTCTTATTTGAAACCTAGAAATAATATTGGAAATGTGTTGAAAAAGCTAATTTGAAGTGCTATGGGATTTTAAAAATAATTAATTTATATTAATATAAAAACTGTGACCAATTTGTGAACTTAAAAATTATTAAGGTATATTTATTGACTAGTTTCTATTTAATAATTATTATAAACAGGAGCAGATAAAAAAATAGCTATTGGAGGAATTTATTATGTCATTGATCAATAAACAAGTTGAAGATTTTAAAGTACAAGCTTACCATGCAGGAGAATTCAAAGAAGTTACACTTGAAGATGTTAAAGGGAAATGGGCAGTATTCTTTTTCTACCCAGCTGACTTCTCTTTCGTATGTCCAACTGAATTAGCCGATCTTCAAGATAACTATGAAACATTCAAGGAAATTGGTTGTGAAGTTTACTCAGTTTCAACAGATACTCATTTCAGCCACAAAGGATGGGCTGATGCTACTGATACAATCGGTAAAATCCAATATCCAATGTTAGCTGACCCAGCAAACGTTTTATCCCGTCAATTCGGTGTATTGATTGAAGAAGATGGATTGGCTCTACGTGGAACTTTCATTGTAAATCCAGAAGGACAAATTAAAGCATACGAAGTCAATGATTTAGGAATTGGCCGTAATGCAGAAGAACTTGTAAGAAAAGTTCAAGCTGCACAATTCGTAGCGGAACATGGAGATAAAGTTTGCCCTGCAAAATGGACTCCAGGTGAAGATACTCTTGAACCAAGCCTAGACCTTGTAGGTAAACTTTAATTTTTAATGGGAGGGCCCATTTCTACAGGTAATGGACATACCCAGCATTGATTACGATTACTGGACAAATCGTCCGACATGATACAATGACAAAAGGCACTTACCTAAAATAAGTGCCTTTTGTTTTTCAAAATAATCAGTTTAGCACGTTATAATCATTCAGCAAGGAGCACAAAAGATGAAAAAAATATATGATTTATTAATTATTGGCGGCGGTCCTGCAGGCCTCTCAGCCGGTGTTTATGCAGGAAGAGCGAAGCTAAAGACGATAATTCTTGAAAAGGGCACTGGCGGCGGTCAAGCTGCAACTACATCGGAAATAGCCAATTATCCTGGTATCCGTCATATATCGGGTCCTAGGTTAGTTGAAGAAATGAAGCTTCAAAACGAAGACTTTGGCGTTGAGTTCGCCAAAGCTGATGTAACGGGTGTGGATTTCTCCGGTGAGGTGAAAGTCGTTAAAACCCTTGGCGGGGACTACCATGCACGCGCCGTCATCATTGCAACGGGTGCTTCTCCAAGAACACTAGGATTTCCAGGTGAAGAGGAATTCACTGGCCGCGGTGTAGCTTATTGTTCAACATGTGATGGTGAATTCTTTGAAGGGTTGGAAGTTTTCGTTATCGGGGCAGGATATGCAGCCGCTGAAGAAGCGATATTCTTGACACGTTTTGCTACAAAAGTCACAATCATCGCCCGTGAATCAAGCTTCTCGTGTGCCCCGTCCATTGTTGATAAAGTAATGGCAAATGATAAGATTGAAGTGAAATTCAATACGGAAATCCTTGGGGTTCATGGAGACGGGATGATTCAAAGTGCACGTTTCATCAATAACGTTACCAAAGAAGAATTTGAATATAAGGCGAAGGAAGAAGACAATACATTTGGCGTATTCGTTTTCATAGGTTACGAGCCGAAAACAGAGATATTCAAGGGCCATATCGAAATGGATGATGCTGGTTACATTTTAACCGATGATGATATGAAGACTAATGTGAATGGTGTCTATGCGGTGGGCGACCTAAGGCCAAAATCCTTGCGCCAGATTATCACAGCTGTATCCGATGGAGCGATTGCAGCAACGGATGCCGGCAAATATATTGAGGAAGAAAAAGATCGCCTGGGAATCAAGGATGAACCTGAAGTTGAAAAACCGGCGAAAAAAGAACAGGCAGCTGTCCCAGCAGGCAAGAGCGCTTTATTAAGTGATGCGTTACGTGGCCAATTAAAGGGAATCTTCGGTAAGATGGAGAGCGACGTTACTATGGTGTCCATTGTCGATGAAAGTTTGCCAAAATCAATAGAATTGCGAGACTTCCTGTTGGATGTTGCGGAATTAGGAGATAAGCTTCATCTTGAGTTATACAACAAAGGGGAAAATGCGGAAATCGAAGAAAAAATCAATGCGGATAAGTTCCCTGTCGTTGCCCTCTTAAATTCAAATGGTGAATACAGTGGCGTCAAATTCCACGGTGTACCAGGCGGCCATGAGTTGAATTCCTTCATTTTGGCCATCTATAACCTGGCTGGACCTGGTCAAGCATTGGATTCAGCCGTATTGAATTCAATCAAGGGAATCAGTAAAAAAGCGAACATTAAGGTCATGGTTTCATTGTCATGTCACTACTGTCCAGACGTTGTTGTGGGTGCACAGCGCATAGCGATTGAAAACCCTAACGTTGAAGCTGAAATGGTCGATATAAGCAATTTCCAGGAAATCAAGAAGAAATATAAAGTCATGAGCGTGCCGGCCATGATCATCAATGATGAACAAGTGGTATTCGGAGCTAAGAAAATTGATGAAATCGCTGCACTATTAGTATAATAGAACACTAAATCGATAGGAGTCCCTATCGATTTTTTTTTTGGAAAACTTCCCTTGAAAACAGTGGATAACATCAAGGTTTAGATTCTTTTATTCATAACCCTTGTCCCTTTGCATAAACTTGTACAAAAACAAGTAAAGAGACGAGGGGGCACTCATGCGTTTTCTATATAAAGGGTTATCGAGTTTGTGTATCGTCATTCTCCTGTTGTCTTTTATGGCACCTGTACAAAGCGCCTATGCAAATGTATCCGTAAGTGCCCATAGCGCGATTTTAATGGATGAGGATAGCGGAAGGGTCATTTATGAAGTGAATGCTCATGAAAAGAATCGCATAGCAAGCATTACGAAAATAATGACGGCCATCTTGGCTATTGAATCGGGACAGATGGATGAGACAGTGAGGGTGAGCAGCAATGCAGTCGGGACGGAGGGATCTTCCCTTTACTTAAAAGTAGGAGAAAAAATTAAGCTCGAAGATTTGGTATATGGCTTGATGCTTCGTTCAGGTAATGATGCAGCAGTGGCAATCAGCGAAAAGGTTGGCGGAAGCCTGGATGGATTCATCTGGATGATGAATCAAAAGGCGGAAGAAATAGGGATGAAGGATACCCATTTTTCAAATCCACATGGTTTGGATAATACGAAGAACCATTATTCAACCGCCTATGATATGGCCATTCTCACTCGTTATGCCATGCAAAATGAAACGTATGCGAAGATTGCCGGCACAAAGGAACACAGGGCACCTAATTCCACAGAACAATGGGATTATGTATGGAAGAACAAAAATCGCCTACTTACACAATTATATGAGTATTGCACAGGGGGGAAAACAGGGTATACGAAACTAGCAAAACGTACCTTGGTCACGACGGCAACAAAAAACGAGCATGACCTGATTGCTGTGACATTGAATGGTCCGGATGATTGGAATGATCATATTCATATGTACGAATCGGCCTTTAAGGATTATAAGCCAACAGAAATTTTACCCGCAGGCATGGTGGAAAACATGGAAAATAAAATATATAAAGGACATGTCTACATTAAAAATGATTTTTTATACCCACTGACAAACGAAGAGAGAGAATTGGTCAAAGTGAAAATGAAATTGTTGAAGCCCCAGAAGGCTTGGAATGATAAAAGGGAAATCCCGGAAGTTGTCGGCAGAGCATCCATCTATCTTGATGGGAAGAAAATAGGAACTCGGTCAATTTTTTATGGGGAAGCAAAAGAAAGCTTCAAGCAACAATCATTCCAATCTTCATGGGCTGAAGTATTTGAAGCGGTATTGGGAATCGGACGCAATGGTTAATTACATTTGGGTCGGGATGTTCGTGATCGGTATAGTCTTTGGCATGGTTAATGGAACGATGGATCAGGTGAATGAAGCTCTATTTGTCAGCGCAAAGGAAGCGGTCACCCTTTGCCTGGGACTGATGAGCATACTTGTCTTTTGGCTGGGTTTGATGAAAATTGCGGAGGAATCGGGGCTGTTAGATAAACTATCCAACTTGTTCAAGCCGTTCATGAGATGGCTATTCCCTGAAGTGCCTCCTAATCATCCCGCTATGGGGTATATACTTTCCAATATGATGGCAAACACATTCGGGTTGGGGAATGCAGCTACGCCTCTTGGTATAAAAGCCATGGAACAGCTTAAGAAACTAAATGGAGGAAAAGCAACGGTCAGCCGCTCGATGGTCACTTTTTTAGCAATCAATACCTCAAGCGTAACATTGATTCCAACCACTGTCATTGCGATCCGCATGAACTACGATGCCCACTCCCCGACGGACATCGTATTTCCGACCATAATAGCAACGGCCATTTCTGCCGTTGGAGGAATCGCGATAGATCGATATTTTTATTACAGGAGAAAGAGGAACGGGAGGGAATAAGGATGTTGCACTGGATGACCACCATTTCAATTTGGATGATACCGGTTTTGATCCTCGGAATATTACTGTATGGCACATTGAAAAGAGTTCCCACCTATGAGACCTTCGTTGAGGGGGGGAAAGAAGGAATCAACATGTCCTTTTCCCTTATTCCTTTCCTGGTAGGGATGCTTGTGGCGATTTCAGTATTTAGGGCATCAGGGGCCTTGGATTTCATTGTACAATCACTAAACCCCTTGCTTTCCTTTCTTCATTTTCCGTCTGAGGTTTTACCCCTTGCGATTATTAGACCAATATCCGGAACAGCGGCTTTAGGAATCACCAGCGACCTGATATCGGTTTATGGACCGGATTCCTTTGTTGGCCGCTTGGCTGCCACGATTCAGGGAAGTACGGATACCACGTTCTATGTATTGACCGTTTATTTTGGAGCCGTCGGAATCAAAAAAATGGGTGATGCCCTTAAGGTCGGCCTTTTGGCAGACTTGATCGGAATCATAGCTGCCGTTATTGTCGTCACACTGGTTTTCGGCATGAATTAAAAGGTAGGGAAATGGACGATTCCATTTCTTTTTTTTTGTCTTTTTTCTTAAAAGCAGCCATCCATTATTAAGGTGTATTCAAACTTTCATCAAAAGAAACATTTTTTTGTATGGAAAAATAAGCTATGTTACACTCATTATGGAAACCAACCCATTTAACCGTCCCATTATTGGTGTAATAATAAAAGAAAAGCTCTTAATCGCGAAAAACCTTTTGTTTTTGCCTCTCAATATGTAATAATTGTATGATTGTGTATGTATAGACAATAACAAACGAATGATTATACTATGGGGTGAAGATAGATGGAACGATTACAAAAGGTGATAGCACATGCTGGACTGGCTTCCCGCCGTAAAGCTGAAGAGTTGATTTTAGAAGGTAAGGTAAAAGTGAACGGCAAAGTAGTGAAGGAATTAGGTGTGAAAGTGGGGCCTAATGATAAGGTTGAGGTTAATGAAGTCCCGCTTGAAAAAGAAGCTCCGGTTTATTTCCTATTCTATAAACCGCGCGGCGTCATTTCGGCCGTTTCTGATGATAAGAACAGAAAAGTCGTAACGGACTTTTTCCCTTACATCAATGAACGGATTTATCCAGTTGGCCGCTTGGATTACGATACTTCGGGCTTGTTGATTTTAACCAATGACGGGGAATTTGCAAACACGTTAATGCATCCGAAGCATGAAGTGGATAAAGTGTATGTGGCAAAAGTGAAAGGGATGCCTTTGCGTGAAAGCTTGAAAAAGCTGGATAAGGGAATCAAGTTGGAGGATGGCAAGACTGCTCCGGCCAAGACAAGGGTATTGTCTACCGACAAGAAAAAGGAAACGGCCATAGTTGAAATCACAATACATGAAGGCAGGAATAGGCAAGTCCGCCGGATGTTCGAAGCAATTGGCCATCCCGTCATTAAATTGAAGAGGGAGCAATATGGTTTCTTGACCTTGGATGGTTTAACTGCAGGGGATTCCCGGGAGCTGACTCCACATGAAGTTAAATTAATGCGGACTTTAGCAACGACCGAGCCTAAACAGCGGAGAATGTAAGCTAGTATTTTGCCTGTATTGATAGGTTGAAACCACTACCCCTACTCTTCCCCTGGAAGAAATGGGTGGTGGAAAACAACCTGTAAATACCTTTTCCTTCATGAATCGGGAAAGAATGTCACAAAACCTTCAGAAATGCAAATATAAAGGACATGGTGTTAAATGGTATAATGGTATGGTTAAATTTAGTGTGGCCTTAGGAGGATCTCTATGGATAAAAAGAAGCGACGCCTCATTAGCAGAACCATCATTCTCCTGCTATTAGGTGCAGCTTTAGTGTTTGCCCTTTATACGAACTTCACTAAAGATAAGAATGAAAGCCTGAGAAAAGGATCCGATGCACCCAATTTCGTCTTGACTGATATGGAAGGTAAAGAGCATAAACTTTCAGATTACAAGGGAAAAGGCGTCTTCCTGAACTTTTGGGGTACATATTGCAAGCCGTGTGAATATGAAATGCCTTATATGGAAAATCAATATAAAAACTTTAAAGACCAGGGCGTTGAGATATTGGCCGTTAACGTCGGGGAATCTGACTATGCTGTCGATAATTTCATTACAAAGCATGACCTTACCTTTCCTGTCATGATCGATAAAGGTAGGGAAGTGGAAAATGCTTACCGCGTGGATATATTGCCTGTCTCCTTTTTGGTTGATAAAGAGGGGAAAGTGATAGATATCATCACCGGAGCTTTGACAGAAGAGAGCATCCAAAAGCATATGGAGAGAATTAAACCATAATATTGGGGAGTTTTTGACATGAAAGAAGTAAAATGCGATTGTGGTCATGTAAATCCGTTTGGCACAAAGATATGCGGGAAATGCGGAATGGTGCTTGGTAACGAAAAAGAGATTCAGCTTATTGATATGAGATATGAAGGAAGTGCCAGGCGTTCACAAACATATAAAAAAACGATCATCGATAAAATATGGAATTTCTTTTCTTCCGTTAAGGTCGGGGTGACGCTCATAGTCATTGCTTTGATCGCTTCAGCTATCGGGACGATTTTACCCCAGGAAATGTACATCCCTTCAACCGCGACGCCTGCAGAGCATTATGAACTGGAATATGGCTGGTTCGGAAGGGTGTATTATGAACTCGGGTTTCATAACTTGTATAGTTCATGGTGGTATTTGATTATCATAGGCATGCTGGGCATATCACTATTGATTGCCAGTATCGACCGGTTCTTTCCGTTATATCGATCGTTAAAAAAGCAAGGGGTCACACGTCATGACGGTTTCATGAAACGTCAGCGGATTTATGGGGTGACAAAGCTTGAAGACCACGATATAAACCTTGAAGAAGTAAAGGATAGACTAAAAAGGCAGCGTTATCATATACGAGAGGAAAACGGTCATATACTTGCCGAAAAAGGTCGTTTTTCACGTTGGGGACCCTATGTCAATCATATTGGACTTATCATTTTCTTAATTGGAGCATTATTGCGTTCCGTCCCTGGGATGTATATCGACAAAGTACTCTGGCTGCGTGAAGGCGAGAGGAAAGAAATCCCCGGTACAAATGGTGAATACTATCTTCAGAATAATGAATTTACCTTAGAGGTGTATGACAAAGAGAGTGAAGAAGATAAGCAGTACAGTGCTGCAATTGATAAAACCGGTACGATCGCTAAAACATATCAATCCGATGTTACGCTCTATGAGCGCAAGGGAGAAACCTTACCAGGGGAAAAAGTGGACCTTGATAAGCTTAAAGATTATAAAATCAAAGTCAATGAACCTCTGAAACATGATCATTATGCCCTTTACCAAGTAGACTATAAATTGGATGAGCTCAGTACGATGGCTTTTAATTTGATAAATAAAAAAACCGAAGAGAAATATGGAAGCTTAAAGGTTGATTTGAACAACCCGCAAAAGAAATACGAGTTGAAAGAAGGATATTCCGTTGACTTGATCAGTTACTTCCCTGATTTCGAGTTCGATGAAAAAGGCGAACCTAGAACGATATCGAAGATTCCGAATAATCCAGCATTTATCTTTAAGATGCATACTCCGGATAAGCCAGAGGGTGAAGTCAGTTTCGTAGCGATTAAGGAGACTGTGGAGCCTTTAGGGGAAAATACTTATAAAATGGCTTTTAATGGTGTGGAAACCCAAGATGTCACGGCTTTGACCGTCAGGAAGGATTTAACCCTTTGGATCTTATTCACGGGTGGAATCATCTTCATGATCGGCGTTGTCCAAGGGTCTTATTGGAATCATCGGCGTATATGGATCAAGAGGAAAGATGATGAGATACTTTTGGCCGGCCATACAAACAAAAACTGGCACGGCATTAAAAGAGATATAAAACAAGCGATAGAATCAACATCACTTTCCGAACCAATGGATCAACTTGAAGAGGAGAAATCTTCTAGTAAGGGGGAAGTTTTAAATGGCTGAATTAAGCAGTAACCTTTTATATGCAGCTTTCATTTTATATCTGATCGCTACCTTTTTATTCGGGGGATCGATCAAGGATAAACGCGGTGCGGAGGAAAAGAAACAAAACAAATGGGCAAAACTGGGCATTTTCGTCACCATTATCGGGTTTGCGGCGCAAATTGGGTATTTCTTCACTAGATGGATTGCTGCCGGGCATGCCCCGGTAAGTAACCTGTTTGAATTTACGACCTTTTTCGGAATGATGCTGGTCGGTGCTTTCATATTAATTTATTTTCTTTATAAAACACCTGCCCTTGGGCTATTCGCTTTACCGATAGCATTATTGATAATCGCTTATGCAAGTATGTTCCCTACAGAAATTTCGCCACTCATCCCTGCTTTGCAGAGTGATTGGCTCCATATTCATGTAACGACTGCAGCGGCAGGACAGTCAATCCTTGCCATAAGTTTCGTTACTGCCATCATTTATTTAATCAAGTTCGTTGATCAGACACAATCAAGCAAAAGAACGTTCTGGCTTGAAGTCATCATGTTCACATTAGTCTGCACCATCGGTTTCGTCATCATCACTTCTTCTTTTGCTGCAATGGATTATAAGGCGAATTTTGATTGGGTCGATAAAAAAGGTGCCGAAGTCAAACAGGAATTCAACCTGCCGGCATTGGTAGGGCCCAATGAAGGGAAACTCATCGAGACGGATCGATTTGAACCGCTGGTGGACATGCCTCCACTGATCAATGCCAAGAAACTGAATACTGTTCTTTGGTCATTCGGCATGGGACTTGTCCTGTATGGTTTAATAAGGTTGATTGCTCGCAAAAGAGTGGCAGCTTTGATTAAACCGATCGTTAAAAATGTGAATTTGAATTTATTGGACGAGATTAGTTATCGTTCGGTCCTTATCGGTTTTCCGATCTTTACACTCGGTGCCCTCATTTTTGCAATGATCTGGGCCCAAGTGGCCTGGACACGATTCTGGGGCTGGGATCCGAAAGAGGTCTGGGCATTGGTTACTTGGTTGTTTTATGCGGCTTTCTTGCATCTGCGGATGTCAAAGGGGTGGCAAGGGGAAAAATCGGCTTGGCTTGCCGTCATCGGTTTTGCCATCATCATGTTTAACCTGATTTTCGTCAATCTTGTTATTGCTGGTTTGCATTCATATGCTTGATTCTGTATTGTAATGTTTAGATGAAGGGGGTCTTTTGATAGAAACGTCGAGAGTTGGCTTATCGATTTTTCTAGAAAATGATCCCTTTTTCTGTCAATCCCATTCAATGGGAATATTTCGGTGAAATAGTAATTATCCATTCTTGATGGGCGGTCGGAGTCTTTTTTGTGACAAAATGGTGAAAGGTTCATGGAAGCCTTGTGAAATCGGCTCTTTATCGTACGATGTAAGGAAAAAGTATTAGTCATGGAAGTATTCATTTTGTAGAATATATGATAGGAGGCTGATTACATAATGTATAACGCTATTAAAATTCTCGTGGTGGATGATGAGGAAAGAATCCGCCGGCTGCTAAAGATGTATTTGGAAAGGGAAGAATACATAATCGATGAAGCTGAAAATGGAGATATGGCTTTAACAAAAGCCCTTGAAAATGATTATGATTTAATTTTATTGGATATTATGATGCCTGGGAAAGATGGAATCGAAGTTTGCCGTGAATTAAGGGAAAAGAAAACGACTCCAATTATCATGCTGACGGCTAAAGGGGAAGAAGTGAACCGTGTTCAAGGATTCGAAGTGGGGACTGATGATTATATCGTAAAGCCGTTCAGTCCCCGTGAAGTCGTGTTAAGGGTTAAAGCTTTATTGCGTCGCTCTTCAAGCACAGGTTACATGCAGACGGAAACGACGGCAAAAGATGTGATCGTCTTCTCGCATCTAACAATAGATAATGATGCCCACCGTGTACTTGCTGATAACAAAGAGGTTTCATTAACACCGAAAGAATATGAATTGTTATATTTCTTGGCGAAATCCCCAGATAAGGTTTTTGACCGGGAGCAATTGTTAAAAGAAGTATGGCACTATGAATTCTTTGGAGATCTTCGAACTGTAGACACGCATGTTAAACGCTTGCGTGAAAAATTAAACCGCATATCCGAAAACGCAGCCAAGATGATTGTGACCGTTTGGGGTGTAGGTTACAAGTTCGAAGTCATTAATGACTGATGCTATGGGGCAGTGTTGTAGGGAAGCTATGGGCCACGATCCTATTGCTCGTGTCGTTTGTATTAATTGTTTTAACCGTTCTGCTGGTCGAATTCTTTGAGAATTTCCAAATTGAAAATATTGAAAATGATTTAACCAAAACGGCTGAACAAATCATTAAGGTGACCAATGAACATCAGGGATCCAGCAATGAGGTATTACAAATAGCTTCGGAATTAATAGGCAATGAAACGAAAATGATCATTCTTAATGATGACAAAATGGTATTCTCATCCATCGGTGGAGATAATGAGTTTGAAATCACGCCGGAACTCATTAAAAATGACCCCGAATTGCTCAAGGTTTTTACGGAAAGAAAGACTGTAAAAAAGGAAATGGCGCTATCGGATGATGCGGGAAACGAGGGCTTATCCGCAATCGTGGTAGGCATTCCGCTTGAATTGAATGGGGAACAGGATGAAGTGTTCCTATTTCAATCGTTGGAGTCCATGGAAGAAACCACAAAATCCACTACACAGTTCATTTTATTGGCAGCAGGCATCGCCATTATTTTGACAACGATTTTTGCTTTCTTTTTATCTACAAGAATCAATGCTCCATTGGTGAAGATGAGGGAAGCCGCCCTAGCGATTGCCCGGGGGAAATTTGATACAAAGGTTCCAATACTGACTCAAGATGAAATCGGTGAGCTGGCCATAGCGTTTAATCAGATGAGAAAGCAACTGAAATTCAACATGAATGCACTTAGTCAGGAAAAGGAACATCTCTCCAGCATTCTTAGCAGTATGGCAGATGGGGTCATCACCTTCAATAAAGACGGCACAATTCTTGAAACGAATCCGCCAGCGGAAAGGTTTCTGCAATCCTGGTATTTTGAAAAGGGCTATAACCGGGAAGATAATGTGAATGTCCCTTTGGTTTTGATGAATCTTTTTGATGAATCTGAGTCCTTCGATAAGGAACAAGTCGGTGAAATTACCTTGCAGGGCCGTAATTGGGGATTGATTGTCAGTCCGCTATATACAAATGGTGACAATATTCGGGGAGCGGTGGCCATCATAAGGGATATGAGTGATGAAAGACGTATGGACAAACTCAGGACTGATTTCATAGCGAATGTCTCCCATGAGTTAAGGACCCCGATTTCAATGTTGCAAGGATATAGTGAAGCGATTGTAGATGACATTGCGGGCAGTGAAGAGGAAAAGGTGGAAATGGCCCGCATCATCTATGATGAATCTTTAAGAATGGGACGTTTGGTCAATGATCTACTCGATCTAGCTAAATTGGAATCGGGTAAAATGAATCTTAGCTATGAATGTGTACCCGTTTCTCCATATTTAAAGAGGATTACAAGTAAGTTTTCTGGGCTGGCTAAAGAAAAAGGGATTACAATATCAGCCAGCCTGCAAGACAATCAGATTCAATGGCATTTCGATCCGGACCGTATTGAACAGGTTTTGACCAATTTAATTGATAATGCGATTCGTCATACTCCCCCAGGCGGTAACATTGATGTCATTCAGAGGACAAGTGATCGAAGGGGACTGATCATTGATGTGAGGGACTCTGGATCTGGAATTCCCGAAGAGGATCTGCCTTTTGTATTCGAGAGGTTTTATAAAGCGGATAAAGCAAGGACCCGCGGCCGTTCGGGTACCGGATTGGGTTTGGCAATCGTAAAAAATATAATCAATGCCCATGATGGCTACATTTCGGTAAACAGTTTACCTAATAAAGGGACGACATTCAGTATCATTTTGCCACGAATTATGGAAAACGCTGAATGAATGACAGGTGGATCGCCAGATAATCTTGTCTCATAAAGAACTGCGAAGACAAAGGCAATTGGATTTCTTTCCAACTTGTCTTTGTTTTTTTAGGACACAAAATAAGAAGTACCTGATATGTGGAAATTAACGGAATTTTATAATAAGATTAAAGCCGAAGTATGTAACTTTTGTTTAGAATTGACGACTATATTTATGAACGGATGTGGGGAAATGATGGATTCCGTTTTCCACGATCTTTATGAAAAATATCATCAGGAAATATATCAATTCATTTTTTATATGACTAAAAATCGAGAAACCGCCGAAGACCTTGTTCAGGAGGTCTATATCCGGGTGATGAAGGCCTATGAACGCTTCGAAGGAAAAAGCAGTGAAAAAACGTGGATGTATTCGATTGCCAGAAATGTGACGATTGATCACTTTCGGAAACAAAAAGGGTGGAAAGACAAAATCTTTCCTAATTTTGATTGGGATAGGCAATTGCTGAAAGATGAAGAGCCCATTCCCGAGGAAGTGGCTATCAAGAACGATGAAATCCAAGATATTTACCAATGCTTAAACCGGTGTACCACGAATCAAAGATCCGTGATCATTTTACGATATATTCAGGGATTGTCCATTACGGAAACTTCTGAAGTATTGAATTGGAGTGAAAGTAAGGTAAAAACGACCCAGCACCGAGCTTTGAAGGCCATTAAAAAGTTGATGGAAGATTTATCAGGAAAGGAGGGCAACCGCATTGAGGAAATCCCGTTGGAAAGAAAGCGAAATTGAAGACATGCTGCGCGAGCTTCCGACATTAAAAGATGACCGGACCAAGGCAGAGGTGTATGCGAGAATACATGATGAAAAGAAAAAGAAGAAGAAACACTGGATACCTCTATTCGCGGGTGTTGCCTCCTTATTCTTAATGGTTGTTTTGGCATCATCATTCATTATTGAAAAAAAAGGAACGACAAGTCGAGAAGGCAGCGGCAGCAGTGGGAAATTATCTCTATCTGAAAGTAAGGAAATGGCAGATCTTGATCGGAAGGATTCAAGTAACCAAGAAAAGCCCTCAGAAGATAAACAGGAAGCTCAAGAGTTTTCGAGTAACCAAGCGAAAATCGAATCCAAAGACAAGTTTTCAGAAATGGAACCGCGAAAAGGGGAAAAGGAAAAAACATTTGAACAAGCGATCTACCAGGATGACCTTAAAAATGCCTCGATCATTACGATGGGTATCCCGGATGATCAAATGAATTTCATCGTTCCCATATCAATTAAACTTAAACATCATGATGAAAGTGATACACTGAATCAGTTAGTTAATCAAATGTCCGATATTGATGAAGCGCAATATGGGCTATCTGACTATTTTCCGCTTGATATAAAGATTAGCCAAGGAAACGATATAAACACTGCCCATATCGATTTTCCAGAAAAAAGCCAACTGTTGGCTGAAGATACACTTTTTCTCCATTCGATGGAAGAAACGCTTTCCTATAACAATATAGAGAAAATGACATTTTCCACAGAAGGTAAGCAAGGTGCCAGGTTTGCGCATGCGGGATATTTAAAGGAGGTGGATATACCTCATCAAAAAAAACGCACATACCTTCTTTATCAAAGGGATGAGTCCTCTCCAAGTTTCCTTGTTCCAAGCAATATGGGTTATCGGGACTTTGAGGAGGCGCTTTCTGCCGGAAAAGGGGAGGCGGACATCGAGGGAATTTCACCTGCAATCCCTCATGACCTGAAATGGGAAAGGATAAGCACTAATGGAGATCTTGTGACCATTCACCTATCAGATCAAGCCGTTATTGAAAATAGTGAGGAAACCCTTCAAGCTTTAGAAGCCATACTCTTCATAGCTAAGGATTTTGGTTTTGAAAAAGTGAAGTTTGAAAATGCTCCTATTGAAGAGGTGGGAAAGCTGAATTTAACTGAAGACATAATGGTGCCCGAAGCACCGAACCAAGTGAATTGAATGCATTAACAGAAAAAAGTGCCCGCGCTGCGGGCACTTTTTTCTTCTTATAATGAAATACGGGCCAAGAACGTAATTTCTTCTGTTTCCATTAAAAACTGTTTCATGTTGTCTTCTAATGGTAAATCGAAGCTCAAAACCATGATGGCTTCACCGCCAGCTTCTTTTCGGCCAACCTGCATGGTGGCGATATTCACTCCGTGATCACCCAGGACCTTACCTACGTTACCGATTACACCGGGTTTATCGGTATGCTGGATATAAAGTAAATTCGATTCTGGGTGAAAGTCGATTTTGAAACCATTCAAACTTACAATTCGAGAACTGTAATTTTCGATATAGGTCCCACTTATTGTTAATTCTCGGTTGTCACCTTTTACTTTAAGGCTGATCAAATTCGAGTAACCTAAAGAGTCCGTAGAGATTTTTTCACCAATGGTTATACCACGCTCTTTTGCGATCAACAAGGCATTCACTTCATTGACTGATGCATCGACTCTTGATCTTAAAAAGCCGGAGATTAAACTTTTTGTAAGAATCGCGGTATCGAAATCCAAAGATTCTCCTGCATATGTAACGGAGATTTCCTGAATTCCTTCATTCATGCACTGGGAACCAATCGATCCCATTTGCTGAACAAGTTGATGGAATGGCTGTACCTTTTCAAACACTTCTTTAGATATGGCTGGAAGGTTGATTGAGCTTGAGACTGGATTTCCTTCGAAATAGGTCAAAACTTCTTGGGCAACCTGTACGGCGACATTCAATTGGGCTTCTTTCGTGGAAGCGCCTAGATGCGGTGTAGCAATGACGCTGTCCAGTTCCAGCAGTTTATGGCCAAGTGGAGGTTCTTCGACGAAAACGTCCAGTGCCGCCCCTGCAACATGCCCTTGAACTAACATTTCATATAAATCATCTTCGTCTAGAATTCCACCACGGGCGCAGTTCAGTACATAAACCCCTTTTTTACAGGTAAGCAGTTTTTCTTTATTAATTAATCCTCTAGTTTCATTCGTTAGTGGTGTATGAACAGTAATGATGTCTGCTTTAGGAAGCAATTCATCCAATGGCAGGGCCGTTACGGACATTTTCTTTGCACGATCTACAGTCAGGAACGGGTCATAGACAATGACATCCATGCCAAACACTTTAGCACGTTTGGCAATTTCCCCTCCGATGCGTCCAAATCCAACTATGCCTAATGTTTTTCCACGAAGTTCAGTTCCCGTATAGGAGGAACGTTTCCACTCCCCATTTTTCAATGAAGCATAAGCTTGCGGAATGTGGCGCATTAATGAAGCCATCATCGCGAATGTATGTTCAGCTGTTGAAATGGTGTTGCCGTCAGGTGCATTAACCACGACAATCCCGCGTTTTGTCGCTGCGGGGATGTCTATGTTATCAACACCGACACCAGCGCGTGCTATAATTTTCAACTGCGGCATACGGTTCATTAAATCTTCCGAAACCTTTGTTGCACTTCTCACAAGAATTGCATCGATCTGATCAAGTTCGTTTGCAGCTTCCTCTACGGTCTTCTGAATGAGCTGAATATTGGATGCCTCTGAAAGCGGTCCAAGTCCTTCTGGTTTAATGGCGTCTGCTACTAAAATCCGATACACGTCTAAA
Organism: Peribacillus sp. SRI_006; assembly: GCF_057586375.1. Lineage (NCBI taxonomy): Bacteria > Bacillati > Bacillota > Bacilli > Caryophanales > Bacillaceae > Peribacillus > Peribacillus sp. SRI_006. Next base: position 45,282 of record NZ_JBYCZT010000007.1, read on the forward strand.
CACCTTCCTAAGGAAAAAGTTATCTTAAATTTCAGTTAATTTTACAATTGAAATGCTGATAATGTCAATTTGGCATATCTGAATGAAAGCGCTTAAACAAATGATTTTCAACTGATCATCCGTTTAAGGTGGCGATATAAATAGCTTCGCTCCTTTTGCAAAAAATTTTCGAATTGCCATATTGTAAATCCGCTGTTTGTTTTAAGCCGTTCACTGCGACAATCGATATTCATCCTACATGCATCAAATGAGAAAAAATGCTATCAAAAAAAAGGCATTTCAGATATAATGGGAAGTATAAAAAATTTTATAGGTCTATCTTCGGGGCGGGGCGCAATTCCCCACCGGCGGTGATGAAGGAATTTCTACTTCTAAGCCCGCGAGCCTTACAAGGCAGGATTTGGTGTGATTCCAAAGCCGACAGTATAGTCTGGATGGGAGAAGATGGAGGTTCCTTAGTGCGTTTCAACAGTTATTTGCTGAACGTTTGTTTGATGTAACCTTTAATTTATCCCTTTAATTCCATTGGAATTAAAGGGTTTTTATTGAACATCAACATATTTTGGAATCCTAACCTCTTTTTCAGGTAGATCGGAAAAGAAGGAGAGAGAACTATGAAAAAGAACAAAGTGAAAAAAATGGTCTCACTTGCCATGATGGGAAGCATTTCGTATTTATTGATGCTTTTAAATTTCCCGTTTCCAGGATTCCCGCCTTTTCTCAATGTTGATTTTAGCGACATACCAGCACTGATGGCGGCATTGATTTTCGGTCCGATGGCTGGAATTCTAGTCGAGTTCATTAAAAACCTATTGGATTTAGTCATGACAGGGACCTTGACTGCTGTGCCTGTGGGGCATATCGCTAACTTTATAGCCGGAATACTGTTTGTCTTGCCGACTTATTATGTATTTCAGAAAATCAATTCAAAAAAAGGAATGACGTTCGCCTTACTTGCGGGAACAGTTTCCATGGCAGTATTCATGAGCGTATTAAACTATTTTGTCTTTTTACCGGCTTATACCTTCTTTATGGGATGGGATGCCATGTCGGCGCCCGAGTCAAGAAAGTTCGTTACGACGGCAATCTTGCCTTTCAACGTGATTAAAGGCGTGCTTATCACATCTGTATTCATGTTGCTGTTCATTAAATTACAGACATGGATCAATAAGCAAACATTATATAAAAATGCTTAACGGCATTGACGATAGAAATGAAAAAACAACCGGATATCCATATCCGGTTGTTTTATTATGCCTGTTTTTTGGTATGTGCATTGGCCAAAAGAAAAAGCCATTCTCGATTGAAAATGGCTTGTACCTTTATTCGAATTTTAGTGCATCTCCGTCAAATGCCTCGTCAGCAACTTTGATGGAATCCGTTGGGCATCCTTCAAATGCATCCATCATGTCGTCTATAAGTACATCTGGAATTTCAACGATACCCTCGTTATCGTCAAGGGTAACAAATGCAATCCCTTCGTCATCATAATCATATATATCTGGTGCAGCTGCTCCGCAAGCTCCACAAGCTATGCATGTTTCTTTATCCACAATAGTAAATTTAGCCATGAATATAACCCCTCCTAAGTTGATTAACAACTGATAATCTTTTTATTTCAGATTATTATCTCTTTCCTATTGTAAGACCGAATGCCAAACTTTTCAATAGAAATTGTATTGATAATAACTATCATGTAGTTGAATGTCAACGAAAAACATCGAAAAAATTAACTTGGTCCTTTCCATGTTTCGTCATTTAGTCACATAATTTCCGTTGTATTCATCAATAATAACGGCGGTTTTTGCAGATTTTTGTTACAATGGGTTTATTGGTTAAATGAAACAAGGATGTGAGTCCCATGAATAATTATCTACAGGCCATCATTCTATATGCGATAAAAAAATTTCAAGGTGAGCGCTCCATTTATGCTATATACCATATGCTGCAGGGGAAGAAATCGTCACAAACCATCCAAGATGCCCATTTATTCGGGTTAACGGATATTTTTGGGACAATGCCTCGATTTACCCGTCAGCAATTAAATCAAAACATTGAACATTCACTTAAGCATGACTTAATTAATTTAACGGATAAACCGGATGCATATGAAATTAGTTTGCAAGGTGAACGAATGTTGGACGATTACTTTAAAAATAATCCTTTTCCGGAGTATTTAAATGGTTGGAAGTATCACAATATCACCCCTGTTTTCTGGGGAAGGTTAAATTTACTCATTCAAACCATATCCCATATTGTCCACAATGAAAGACGTTTTTATCCGATACAACGAAATCCCAAAATTCAATTCTTCGTAAAGGAATTTTTACATGCCAATCGTCAGGATCGAGCGTTGATTGCCCAACATTTATATGATGAACTGGTATCCCTTTTAGAAAATCAAAGTGATATGAAACGAGACATTTTCATTTTGAAATTGACCGGGATAAACAGGATTGGTCTAACGTTTGAACAGATTGCCAAAAGGAAAAATACGGAAGAAGAGTATGTTCGCTATACATTCCTTGACTCATTGCATCAAATGCTTGCAGAAATGGAAATGGGTGGTGATTACCCTCTCTTATCCTCATTGACCAATGATTGGAAAAGAAGTGGTAATCCTCATTTGACACAATCTACAAAGACTACTTTACGATACATCCAGGAAGGGAAAAACCTCGGTGAAATAGCTGAAATCCGCAGATTGAAAGTCAACACCATCGAAGATCACCTCGTAGAAATTGTTTTATCGGAAAAGGATTTTCCGATTTCCGATTATGTGACAATCGAGGATGAGAGGGAAATTGCTGAAGCGATTAAGGAACTTGGTATAAAAAAGCTTAAAGCTATCAAGCAGATGGTCGATAATAAACAAATAAGCTTTTTCCAAATAAGACTTGTACTTGCGAAAATAGGTGAGAGATGATGAACATAGAACGAGTCCTCAAAGAAAAATTCGGTTTTGATGAATTCCGTCCTGGACAGAAGGAAGTGGTTGAATCATTGATGTCCGGCCGTCATACATTAGCGATGCTCCCAACCGGGTCAGGTAAATCATTATGTTATCAGCTGCCGGCTTATCTGGTGAATAAGACTGTCATAATTGTCTCCCCGTTATTATCTTTAATGCAGGATCAAGCGGATCAGCTGAAGATGAGCGGCGAAAAAAGTGTATTGACCCTCAACTCTTTTTTGACGCTTAATCAAAAAAGGAAAGCCTTCGATCGGTTACATAGTTATCGATTTATCTTTTTATCTCCTGAAATGCTGAGCATCGATGGTGTGATAAAATCCTTGAAATCCATAGAAATAGGTTTGTTCGTCATAGACGAAGCACACTGCATTTCACAATGGGGGTACGATTTCCGTCCGGATTATTTGAATTTAGGAGAAGTGAGGCGTGAGCTGAATAATCCGTTGACGCTTGCCCTGACGGCAACTGCAACCGATGAGGTCCGGAGGGACATCATTGTTAAACTTAACATTGGGCAGGCCGAGGAAATGGTTTCATCGGTTGATCGTGAAAATATTGCCATTATTATCGAGCGAATGTTCAGCTACGATGAGAAGCTAGCCCGTGTGCTGGAGCTTGTCAGGAAATTTACCGGAAGCGGAATTATTTATTTTTCCTCTAAAAAAGTGGCGGAATCAGTCGCTGGGTTTTTACAGGATAACGGGATCGATAGTGTCAATTATTATCACGGTGGAATGGAGCAGGAACAAAGGATGCTCATTCAGCAGCAATTCATTTCCGGCCAGTTGAAAATCATATGCGCAACAAGTGCCTTTGGAATGGGTGTGAATAAATCGGATGTCAGATATGTTATCCATTATCATATCCCGTCCACGATGGAAGCATATCTCCAGGAGATTGGCAGGGCGGGGCGAGACCGGAAACAAAGTGTGGCTGTCTTATTATATAGCGAAGGGGATGAAGGGCTTCCCCTTCATTTGATGGAGCAACAGTTGCCTACGGATTCGCAAATCGATGGTGTATGTTCTTTCCTTAATGAATCTCAAAAGAATTTGGCGAATTTGACCCCCTCAGAAAAAGAGCAGCTGTCGCAATCCTTTTCGTTAAACGAAATCCAGCTCCGTTTTTTTACCCAGTTTATTATGGGCAATAACCAGGATCAAGTGGCAGAGATGAAAGAGTATTGTAAGAAGAGGAAAATCAGGAATCAAGAAAAGCTGCATAAATTCCTTCACTGGATATATGCACAGGAATGTCGCCGTTCAGGGATACTGGACTATTTTGGAGAAAAGCATCGGGAAGCGAACCCCATCTGCTGTGATATCTGTGGGATGGATACCGAAAAAATGGCAGATGTTTGGCCGGAAGTAAAGGTGGATCCGGCCAATTCCTTTTCCACTTGGAAAAAGGAATTGGCTTATATCTTACTAAAGAAGGAAAATGGCAATGAAAAATAAGCAAGCTGAATTAATTAAACAACTTACAGATAAACAGTTGCTATATAATTTGTTTCTTACACAAATTATTCTCTTAACGTTAGCGACCTTTTTAGGTATTATTTTATTTAGAGACCGTTCTGCTTTTTTCGACTTATTTATCTTTGATGACCTGAACATTTTGCTGATTGGTGTTCCTGCGGGAGTCATTGTCGTGTTAATTGACATATTGCTTATGAAAGTGACACCATCTTCCTATCACGATGATGGCGGCATTAATGAACGTATTTTCAGTAATTTGTCATACCCGATGATATTTGTCGTAGCTTTGGTGGTAGCGATAAGTGAAGAAGTATTATTCCGAGGAGTGTTGCAAACACATTTTGGGTTGCTACTTACGAGCCTCATTTTTGCAGCTGTTCATTATCGTTACCTTTTTAATTGGTTTTTATTTTTAAATGTATTGGTTTTGAGCTTCTTTATCGGGTTTCTATTTGAAATGACTAATAATATCATCGTGACGATAACGGCCCACTTTTTGATTGACTTTATCCTTGGTATTTTAATCAGGAACAAAAAGCAAAGAGGGTTTAGCAAGAAAGGGGGTGACTTGAATGAGCCGGGTGCAAAAGAATGAAAAAGAAAATGATCAGGCTGGTGAACTTCGTTCGCGAATTGAACGCCAGAAGGCTAAGTCATCATTGCCTAAACGGAGCAAAGTCCACCAGAATAAAAAGAAAAAAAGTAAAGTGAAGATTAAACTTCCAATGATACAATTATTAGCGTTATTTTTCATTTTGCTTCCAATTGGATTTTACAGCCTTTATACATATTTTCAGGAGAGGCCTTTACCTGTTACTAAAAGTGACCAAGTCGTCTTAAAAGAGGAAGATAAAGAATCGATTCCAACTACAGCAACGGCAGAGGACTTAAAGGAAAAAGAGTCGGCAAAGGCTGAAGCGGAGAAAGAAAAAGAAGAAGCTGAGGCTAAGGCTAAAGCCAAAGCCAAAGCGCAGCAGGAAGCTAAGGAAAAAGCCAAGGCACAGGAAGAAGCTGAAGAAAAGGCTAAAGTGCAGCGAGAAGCTGAGGCTAAATCCAAAGCGCAGCAAGAAGCAGAGGAAAAGGCCAAAGTGCAGCAAGAAGCAGAGGAAAAGGCAAAGAAAGCAGCAGCAGAAAAGAAAAATGTACAAGCCGCTAAATCGGATAAAGAGGAATACAAAGTTGTTTTACATACTGTTCAAGGTGAAGAAACATTATTTCGCATTTCAATGAATTACTACAAATCACAGGAAGGGATTGCTCTGATCAGGGAGTGGAATGGGCTGAATGGCAATGAAATTTCCAGGGGTCAGGTTTTGAAAATTCCGATCAAGAAATAATGATGGCACCTTAAGAAAAAATTAAGTTTTTAAATCCTTCTATTTCAAAACAAAAAAGACTTTAGGCAAAAGGAGTTCTACCTTAATGTTAAAACAAAGTTGATTGGAGCGGGTGTTCGAGACTCCTGCGGGGAAAGCGAGTGCCAGAAGTGAAAATCAACATTCAAATTTTAAAAACCTAAAACGAGTTTGTCTCCAGTCTGACCCTGTCTTTATAGGCAGGGTATTTTTAATATTGTTCAACTTGGTTAAGTATGAAGGCCATCGTGACAGGTACATTATCATTTTTTCCTCTACTCTTTCATATCATGATTTGAAAGAGCAGAGGAGGAAATGCGATGGAATCGACAATCATTTTACTGGATGAGAAAACGGATCAAGCAACAAAACAAATGCTGCAAAATGTCGTGGATCGGAAGAAAAAATTCGAGGCACTTAAAAAGAAGCACCTTCAAAGCTTATGGGCAACCATGATTGTTGCTGTTCTTTTTATGATTTATCTTTATTTTTATATCGTTGTACCTTATTCTTATTCCTTTTTCAGTATGTTTAGTGTTTTCGTCGACCATTTTAGCCATTTCCTTTTTTTGGCGGCAGCGATTGGTCTATATGGATATATGGTTTTAATTAAAAAAAAGCTAGATAAAGCTGAAAAGGAGTTTCAACTGCTACGCTGTGAAATCATTAATAAAAGTAAGCAATTGTGGGAAAAAGAGGAAGAATGGAAAAATCGCCATAAGGTTTTTGAAATGATGAAGAAGAATTATGATATTAACCTATATCATGAAAATAAATGATGATCGCGTTAAATCATATTTAATTGCGGGTAATACCGTTTTATGGTTATATGAAAGTACGTTTGGATAAGGATGGAAAGAAGGTTTAACGATGATGTTATGGTTATCTGGATTATTTTTAATCATCATCCTGCTGTCATTTGCCATGATCTTTTACATGTGGCGTACGGCTATGCAAGATAGGGTGATTTCTCAAGACCTATATTTCAAAGACTTTCCTGAAGGCTTTGGCGATGTGCGGATTTTTTTTATATCCGATCTTCATCGGCGTATCGTTGCGGATAAATTGATTGAGGAAACACGTGACAAGGCAGATTTGGTGATAATCGGCGGTGACATTAGGGAAAGCGGGGTTCCCTTAGAACGTGTGGAAAAAAATATATTGAAGTTAAAAGAACTTGGTCCCCTTTATTTTGTTTGGGGTAATAATGATTATGAAGGAGACTTCCATGAATTGGATGCGACGCTTTTGAAACATGGGGTGAGGATCCTTGATAATACAGCTGTTTCTTTTGAGTCTCAGAATGGAAGTAAAATCGCTCTTCTGGGCATTGATGATATATCGGAAGAACGTGATAGGCTTGACCTTGCCCTGTCGGATTGCGGGAATGAAGATTTCCGGATTTTGGTGAGCCATAATCCATTGGTCAAGAAACAGTTGAATCCGGAACACCATATTAGTCTTGTCCTGTCAGGTCACACCCATGGCGGTCAGATTCGCATATTCGGATTCGGGCCCTATCAGATCGGAAGCGTTAAAAAAGAGGGGGACTGTATATATATGACGAGTAATGGCTATGGGACAAGCGCAGTGCCTTTAAGGCTTGAAGCTAAGCCTGAAACGCACCTCTTCACCCTGAAAAGGGGGACAGACACCGAAATAGGCGAAGCTGTGGAAAAAACCTATTAGGATGCTTTTAAGCGAGTATACCGGGATTTTACAGACCTTGAAAAATCCACTATAATTTCATCAAATGATCGTACAGTTATTGGAGGCCTTGTAAAACCATGCAAGAAGGTAAATATAATATAAAGGCAGTTTCAAAGCTGCTGGACATTCAGTCGGGAACCCTTAGGGCTTGGGAAAGGCGCTATAAATTTATCGAACCTGTAAGGAATGAATCGGGGCACCGGCTGTATACTGAAAAACATCTGCAAATCCTTAAGTGGCTCATTACTAAAACAAAGCAAGGTTTTACAATAAGCCAAGCCGTTTCACTTCTCGAAAGTACAGGCACCCTAGCGCCTGGAGTTCCTGAAACGAACCGTAAGGATGAACAAGCGATTAAGTTATCGGATGAATTAATCGAAGCTCTATTGAATTTCAATGAAAATAAAGCCCATATGCTGATAAGCCGGGCATTCAGTATGTATACAATCGAACAAACCATAGTGGATGTACTCGGTTCAATAATGGTTCAGATTGGGGATAAGTGGGAAAGGGGAGAAATTACTTCCGCTCATGAACACTTTGCGTCGAACATAATAAAATCCAGGATCAGTTCGGTTATGCATACAATTCCGACTAATGGTTTTCTTCCGAAAGCCCTTACCGTCTGCGCTCCCGGTGAAAAACATGAATTTGGACTATTAATCTTCACCATTTTTTTGAAGCGGAAAGGGTTTGAAACCATTTATTTAGGAGAATCCATTGCTGATAAGGACCTTTTCACCGTTCTAAACATCATTAAGCCCTCTTACCTATTCATGTCATGTTCACTGAAAGAGAATCTTGATGGAACATTTAAGCTGGTTGAAGCGTTAATAAAGGATTTTCCGGATTTGAAGGTGGGTCTTGGCGGTGCGGCTTTGAGCCTTATTTCTGAAGAAGACCGAACTGCCTTCAGCGGAGTCTTAATGGGGGACACGCAATCGAAATGGGAGGAGTGGCTGAAAGGTTAGCGACGGCCGTATTAGGAGAAATAATGGATATGCACTCTAAGACCAAGGCTTCATATGATGTATGAAGATGGTAACCAGGGGGCATTTTTTTATGAAGCTGGAGCGATTAACTAATAATAAAATCAAGATTTTTTTGACCCTTGATGATTTAATTGATAGAGGCATAACGAAAGAAGATATTTTAGGGAATTCCTTAAAGGTCCACAAGCTATTTCAGGATATGGTCGAAGAAGCGTGCGAAGAACTCAGCTTTAAAATGAGTGGCTCCATTGCAATCGAAATTTTCTCCTTGCCTGCACAAGGGTTGATAATCATTGTGACAAAGGAAGAAGAGGAACTATTGGCAGACGAAGAGGAATTTTTGGATTTACAGGTGAAAATTGATGATTTCCCCCATATTCTTTATGTTTTCGATGACTTTGAAGATATCGTCCAATTATCTCATAGATTATCTTTTCAAGGTTTGCTTAAAAGTACCCTTTATCATTTTGAGGGCAGATACTATTTACTTATCGAAAATGTTAAAGACACGACATATGACACGGTCATATCTCTAGCGGCTGAGTATGGCCATGCATCTACATTGACACTCAGCCGCATCAATGAATATGGAACATGTATCATCGAAAATGAAGCGATACATGTTTTGCTCAAACATTTTAGCTGATGTAAAACAAAGAAGACAAGGCAGCCGCATTACGGTAAAAAATGTGGTTTGCCTTTTTTTATGTCAACTTTCGGCCGAACAAGATATACGGTAAAAGAGGAAGAAAGCAGTTGATATGATAACGTTTTCATTTTTAGAATATTTCCAACTTTTAATTTCCCGTTTTTACTCTTGCATAAATGTAACGAAGGTGTATACTAGCACATGAAGAGGACTATTTGTACATTATAATATTATATATGGATGAGATATTCTAGGAGGTACTTTTAATGGAATCGGCAAAAGGCAATAGCCATGTAAATGAAGAAGAAAAACACGACGTACTGAGGTCAACCCAAACTGTAATACATAAAGCTTTGGATAAGCTGGGTTACCCGGAAGAAGTTTTTGAGCTGTTGAAGGAACCTTTGCGTTTATTGACGGTGAAGATACCGGTACGCATGGATGATGGATCGGTTAAAATTTTCACGGGTTACCGTGCGCAGCATAACGATGCTGTTGGGCCTACAAAAGGCGGTATCCGTTTTCACCCTAATGTAACGGAACGTGAAGTGAAGGCATTATCCATTTGGATGAGTTTGAAATGCGGCATCGTAGATTTGCCATACGGCGGGGGTAAAGGCGGTATCGTTTGTGATCCTCGTAATATGTCATTCCGTGAGCTTGAAAGACTGAGCCGGGGCTACGTTCGTGCAATTAGCCAAATCGTGGGGCCGACTAAGGATATCCCGGCACCTGATGTATTTACAAATTCCCAAATCATGGCTTGGATGATGGATGAATACAGCCGTATGGATGAATTCAACTCGCCAGGATTCATTACGGGTAAGCCGCTAGTGCTTGGTGGTTCTCATGGCCGTGAATCAGCCACTGCTAAAGGTGTAACGATCTGTATCAATGAAGCTGCCAAAAAACGCGGCATCGATATTAAAGGGGCACGGGTCGTCATTCAAGGTTTTGGTAACGCAGGTAGTTTCTTAGCTAAGTTCATGCATGACGCAGGTGCTAAAGTCATTGGTATTTCAGATGCATATGGTGCACTCCATGATCCGGAGGGATTGGATATCGATTATCTTCTCGATCGGAGAGATAGTTTCGGAACCGTAACGAAATTGTTTAAAAGCACAATTTCAAATAAAGAACTGCTTGAATTGGAATGTGATATTTTAGTTCCGGCTGCAATCGAAAACCAAATCACTGAAGAAAATGCTGCGGATATCAAAGCATCGATCGTTGTCGAGGCAGCTAACGGACCTACAACAATTGAAGCGACACAAATTTTGACGGATCGCGGAATCCTTCTTGTTCCTGATGTGCTTGCTTCTGCTGGCGGTGTAACGGTTTCTTACTTCGAATGGGTACAAAATAATCAAGGGTATTACTGGTCTGAAGAAGAAGTGGACGAAAAGCTGGAAAAAATCCTTATAAAATCTTTTAATAACATTTATGAACTTGCTCAATCAAGACGCGTTGATATGCGCCTAGCGGCTTATATGATCGGCGTAAGAAAAATGGCTGAAGCTTCTCGCTTCCGTGGTTGGATCTAAAAGGATTCAAATCGGTTTTAATATATAGTTAACATCATGTTCATTGCTTTATCATTGAAATGAATTGTAAAAACTCCTATCATGTATTGATAGGAGTTTTTATTTTTTAGACGAACGTATCACATAGTGGATGGAAAGGCAGTGGAGAATAAAGATGAATGTTGAAGAAGTCATTATCATAGGTGGGGGCCCGTGTGGATTGGCTGCTGCGATCGCTCTTAAAGAAGTGGGAATACAGTCCCTGATCATTGAAAAAGGAAATGTGGTTGATTCCATTTACCGTTATCCAACACATCAAACATTTTTCAGTTCGAGTGAAAAACTGGAAATTGGTGATGTCGCTTTTATAATCGAAAACCGTAAACCGGTCCGCAATCAGGCGCTAGCCTATTATAGGGAGGTAGTCAAAAGGAAAGAATTGCGGGTCAATACATTCGAAAAAGTAGAAAAAGTGGAAAAAAGAGAAGATGGCAAGTTTTTAGTCAAGACATCGAAAGGGGACTATACAGCTCTGCATGTGATCATATCTACCGGATACTATGACCATCCTAACTATATGTGCATACAGGGCGAACAGCTCCCTAAAGTATTTCATTACTTCAAGGAGGGCCATCCCTACTTTAATTGTGATGTTGCAGTCATCGGTGGCAAAAACTCAAGTGTGGATGCAGCTTTGGAATTGGTCAAATCAGGAGCAAGGGTATCAGTCCTTTATAGAGGATCGGATTACTCTCCAAGTATCAAACCTTGGATTCTTCCGGAATTCGAATCATTAGTCCGCAATGGAACGATCAAGATGGAATTTAATGCGAATGTCGACAGGATAACGGAAGACAGCGTGATTTATCATGTAGGTGATGAGGAAAAAGTCATTAAAAATGATTTTGTATTTGCAATGACTGGTTACCATCCTGACCATTCCTTTTTAGCTGCAATGGGCATAACTATTGATAAGGAGACTGGAAGGCCTGCATATAACGAGGAAACGATGGAAACGAACGTTAAAGGTCTTTATATTGCAGGAGTTCTGGCAGCCGGAAATAATGCGAACGAAATCTTCATCGAGAACGGCAGGTTTCATGGTGGATTGATTGCCTATCATTTGGCCGTTAAAGAAAAGTGAATGATATAAATGAGGAGCAGTGACCGTATGGAAAAAATATCGCTAATAACGACTGGTGGGACTATTGCCAGTAAAGAAACTGTGAATGGTATGCTGGCCTCTGGTGCATTGACTGGCCATGAGTTGGCATCACTTTGCGAATTGCCCAACGATATCGAGGTTAAGGTGGTTAATCTTTTCCAGATTTCAAGCATGTCCATGTCCTTTGAGAAAATGCAACAGCTTAATTTAGCCATTCAAAAGGAATTGGAGGATCCCGAAGTTACGGGAATCGTCGTGACACACGGTACGGATACACTTGAAGAAACGGCATATTTCCTTGATGTCACGAGTAAGGACCAACGTCCAATCGTATTAACCGGCTCCCAACGTTCTCCTCAAGAAGTGGGCACCGATGTATATTCCAATCTAAGGAATTCGATATTATGCGCTGCAAGTGATCTTATTAGGGATGTTGGGGTAGTGGTCGTTTTTAATGAGCGGATCTATTCAGCAAAGTATGTCAAAAAAGTTCATGCTTCCAATTTACAGGGATTTGAATCTTTTGGCTATGGATATTTGGGGATAATTGATAATGATGTCGTGAGCATCTATCAAAAACCTTTACATAGGGAGTGTTTTGATATTCAGAATCCCATCCCAAGGGTTGATATCATCAAGTGCCATACAGGAGCTGACGGCCTCTTTATTGATGCTGCGGTTGCAAACGGTGCGAAAGGCATCGTGCTCGAGGGTGTAGGAAGGGGGCAAGTCACCCCTGTAATGGTAACCTCCATACAAGCTGCAATCGATAAAGGAATCACGATCATCATGACTACAAGTGCAGAAGAAGGAAAAGTGTACCCAGCTTATGATTATGAAGGCAGCGCATTTGATCTAAAACAACGCGGTGTGATTTTAGGCGCTGATTATGACAGCAAGAAGGCACGAATCAAGTTAGCTGTCATGCTGGCCAGCGAAAACCCTATAGATGAGACCTTCTTTAAGTACTGAAGGATTAAATAAAAAATGGAAGAGTTGATTCTTGGATTCAGTTTTTCTTCATTCCATGGTACGATTAAGGAAACGAAGATGAAAAGAGGGTCAGCTAATGCTGGTCATGTTGTCAGCGGCTATTGCGCCAGGATTGGCGCTACTGAGCTATTTCTATTTGAAAGATCAATATGAGACCGAACCGATATCGGTTGTGGTCAAAACATTTATATTCGGTGTTTTTCTTGTATTGCCGATTATGTTCATACAGTATGTGCTCGAAACCGAACATATCTTGAATACGGATTTAGCAAATGCTTTTTTATGGGCTGCACTGCTTGAGGAATTCTTCAAGTGGTTCATACTCATTTACGTTATTTATCAGCATGTGGCATTCGATGAGCCATATGATGGGATTGTTTACGGTGCTGCAGTCTCCCTTGGATTCGCCACAATGGAGAATATTTTATACCTGCTGGCCAACGGGGTGGAACACGCTTTTCTCAGGGCCGTTCTCCCTGTATCCAGTCACGCTTTGTTCGGTGTGATCATGGGATATTATTTGGGCAAGGCGAAATTTTCGGCTTCGAATAATAGGGTCTATTTATTATTGGCATTGATCATACCAATTTCGTTACATGGGGTTTACGATTATATTTTGGTTTCCCAAAGATTTTGGGTGTACTTTATTATGCCATTCATGATTTATCTATGGTGGTTAGGCATGAAAAAAGTAAAGAAAGCACGTTTGTTGTCCGACTTTCACGCAGAAAAACTTTCACAGAATCACTACCTTAGCAAATGACGAATACTATCAAAAAACGGAGTGCTGGCATATTTTGCCCGCTCCGTTTTTTTTATGTTTGGAATAAAAAAGCCAGTAAAGAAGAAAATAGAATTACATTAATTCAAGAAAAAGAGGAGTGTTTTTGATGAAAGGAATTTCGTCAAAATGGAAATGGCTTTTGCTGTTTTCGTGTATAACTATATGTTTCGGAATTTACCCGGAAACAAGAACAAATGCCTTTTCGAGCCAAGTCATTCAAAAAGGTGCGGTTGGAGATGATGTAATTGAACTGCAGGCACGCCTGCAAAACATCGGTTACTATAACGGAAAGATTGATGGAGCCTATGGATGGGGCACTTATTGGGCACTTCGAAACTTTCAACAAGATTTCGGGCTGCCAATCGATGGTTTAGCAGGGACTACAACAAAACAGAAGTTAGCGAATGCGTCTAATTTCAATAAAGCATGGGTTCATGAGCAAATCAATAAAGGAAACGAGTTCACCTATTTTGGGGGGGTCCCCATTGAAAAACAGGTAAAAGCGAAAGGAAATGGAACTGGAGGGACCGCTACCGGAAAAGCCCCTTCCAAACCAACGACATCTGCCAATCTTCCAGGGGGTTATTCTCAAAACGATATACAGCTGATGGCCAATGCCGTTTATGGAGAGGCGCGAGGGGAGCCATATACAGGTCAGGTTGCCGTGGCAGCTGTAATCCTGAATAGGGTGGAAAGTGCCGCATTTCCTAATACCATTTCTGGAGTGATTTTTGAACCTGGGGCGTTTACGGCTGTTGCGGATGGACAGATTTGGCTTACACCGAACGAAAGGGCGAAAGAAGCCGTGGTGGATGCTATCAATGGGTGGGATCCAAGCGGTAATGCAGAATATTACTTTAATCCCGATACGGCAACAAGTAAATGGATCTGGTCAAGGGAACAAATTAAAAGAATCGGAAAACATATCTTTTGTAAGTAAAGAGGTGAAGGAAAATGATCAGGAATATAGTGATTGCCCTGCTTGTTGTAGTTGTTGCGGGAACTGCATTCTGGGGTTATCAAGAACATAAGGAAAAAAATGCTGTATTAATCAACGCGGAAAATACGTATCAGCGTGCCTTTCATGATTTAAGCTATCAAGTGGATTTATTGCACGATAAGGTCGGCAGTACTTTGGCCATGAATTCACGTTATTCATTAAGTCCGGCGTTAACAGATGTTTGGCGTATCACTTCCGAAGCCCAGAGTGATGTCGGGCAGTTGCCATTGACCTTGCTGCCTTTTAACAAGACAGAGGAATTTTTATCGAAAATTGCGGACTTCAGTTATAAAACAGCGGTACGAGACCTTGAAAAAGAACCATTGGATGATAAGGAATATGCGACACTGCAATCCTTGTACACACAGGCAGGAGACATTCAGGGCGAGTTAAGGAAAGTGCAGTATCTAGTCCTTAAAAACAATTTAAGATGGATGGATGTCGAGATGGCTCTTGCATCAGGAAAAGAAAATTCGGATAACACGATCATTGACGGATTAAAGACGGTAGAGAAAAAAGTATCTGGGTATGGGGAAACAAATGAGATGAACCCGACTTTTACTTCTGCACAACAGAAGGATGAAAACTTCAAAAATTTGCAAGGTGAAACCATTACGAAAGAAGAAGCGATCGCGACAGCAAAAAACTATGCACACTCAAAAAGCAAAAATTTGAAGGTTAATGTGGAGGAAAATGGAAAAGGTTCCGATTATGGATTTTATAGTGTGAGCATCCTCGATAAAGATTCAGATACTGAATTGAATATGGATTTGACAAAAAAAGGCGGTTACCCTATTTGGTATATCAATAATAGAGACGTGAACAAAACAAATATTGATTTGAATCAAGCCTATACAAAAGCCGAAGCTTTTTTAAAGGAACATGATTTCAGTTCACTTGAATTATTTGAAAGTGCTCAATACGATAATATCGCATTATTGAATTTCGTAACATCAGAAAATGGAGTCAAGATTTACCCGGATTCAGTCAAGGTCAAAATCGCATTGGATGATGGATCCGTTATAGGTTTTTCAGCTGATGAGTATTTAAAATCACATAAAACCAGGGAAGTAGGGAATCCGAACATATCCGAGAAAGAAGCAAAGGACAAAATCAACAGCAACGTAAAAATAATGGAAGAAGGAAAGGCGTTAATCACCAATGATATTGGTGAAGAAGTTCTTTGTTATGAATTTCTCGGTACGATTAAAGACGATACCTACCGTATTTTCATTAATGCAGATACCGGTCAAGAAGAAAAGGTGGAAAAATTAAAGAATTCCGAACCGGTATATGAGAATTTAATTTAAAACAATCGCCAATCATAAGTTGTAGGGAAATGTGCTTAGTCACTTTCCCTTTTTCTTATGACATAATAACTTCATGATTATTGGATTATATGGGCCGTAGAGGTATTATGTGGTTTCCTCCTATCGAAAAGGACGTGGACGACGATGTTTAAAATTGGTGATATATCAATACTCGAACCGAAATACATACCACAGAAGGAAAAGTTCAAATGAATGTTTGTAGAAATGGGATCGGGTTGTTTCTAGACTTTCCCATCGATGTAGAGACTGGAAAAATTGCATTCCTTATGGATGGGACACAATTCAATGTCACACTTTCCAATGAAGAGCAGGCTGTTTATACCCATGATGCAACTATTGCTGCCCGAAGCAGAAACGTTTGTTAAAATCCAGTGGAGGCAAATTCGTACTCCTGGATGTAACCTTGGATACGGCCATTCATCGGAGAACATTCCGAATCTACCCCTTTTCGCACATTAACGGAGGATATCAGCGCTGGCGCAGCTTCCATAAGGCTTTTAAAAGGCACTGCAATTCAATCGGTTTCGCAATTATACCTGTGGATGCCGCTTACGTTGAAATCAGGTGAGTTTCATTATTTAAGGTTAAAAAGCAAAGTCATTCGCGTAACGGAAAAGAGCATGGAAATATGCTGCTGCACGTCCAATTTCGTGAACCTTCAAAAAATGATATACAGACATTAATGAGGTTTATATTTGAAAAGCAGGTGGATTTAAAGAAAAAAGGTTTGCATGTTTAACTTGATTGAATGAAAAACAGCGATTCCATCCATACTGCTAATATAAACGGATGGAGGGTGCGGTGGCTTATATGAAAACATTTGAAAGACTATTAATTAAAGTGATCATCATCCAATTGGCCTGCTTATTTTTTTTCCAATTCCTTTTGAGCAGGGAGGAGCAAATCTTTGATTTGACCAAGCTCTCGAGGTATGAAGGTGTCACCAGCAATAATTATACGAAAATCATTGAAACATTCAATGGGCCCCATAAGTAAAAGCGGTGATACCCGCTTTTTTTTGTAAGAAGATTTTCAGTAAAACGATAACGTTTGATGGCTGTTGGGATCAAAAAAAGAACAAAGGTGATTTTGATCGTACACATCCCTTTTATTAATGATTTTCCCGCTAGTTGTGATAAAATGAAAAGGTACTAAATAATCAGCATGATTGTAGGATTCTTGGGAGGATTTATGAAAAAAAAATTATCAGTCGCAATCGATGGACCAGCTGCTGCTGGAAAAAGCACGGTTGCTAAAATTGTTGCAGAAAAGTTCAATTACATATATGTGGATACAGGGGCAATGTATAGGGCCATTACCTATAAGGCCCTTAATCAAAAGATTCTTCTTAATGATGAACAAGCATTATCAGAAGTTCTCATCAATACGGAAATCGAATTAAGACCAAGTGAAAATGGGCAGTTGGTTTTCTTGGATAACGAGGACGTGACAGCCCAAATCAGGAACAATGAAGTGACTGGTTCCGTTTCGGAAGTGGCCAAGCACCGGAGCATCCGGGAGGAATTGGTTCGCAGGCAGCAAATCTTAGGTGAAAATGGCGGTGTCGTCATGGATGGCAGGGACATCGGTACGCATGTGTTACCAAACGCCGAAGTAAAGGTATTTCTAATCGCTTCTGTGGATGAAAGGGCACAGCGGAGGCATCAGGAAAATATATTGAAAGGTTTTCCATCGGATATCGAAAAATTAAGGGAAGAAATCGCAACAAGGGACAAGCTGGACTCCGAACGCGAGGTATCGCCATTGAAAAAGGCAGCGGATGCTATCGAAATCGATACGACCTCATTATCGATTCAGGAAGTTGCAGAAAGTATCATGTCTTTAATAGAAGAGAGGAAAAGATGACATTGGATTTTTACACATTTGCCAAGAACATCGTAAAAGGCGTTTTAACGCCTTCGTTTAGGGTTAAAGCACTCGGAAAGGAACATATCCCTAAAGAGGGCGGTGTATTGATTTGTGCCAATCACATTGATAATTTGGATCCGCCCGTAGTTGGCATGACGTCTCCAAGGGATATTCATTTCATGGCGAAAGAAGAGTTGTTTCATGCACCTGTTTTAAAGGGTATATTACCAAGAGTAAATGCATTTCCCGTGAAACGTGGCAATAGCGATCGGGAATCCCTTAGGAAAGGCTTGAAGCTTTTGAAGGAGGGCAAGGCGATTGGTCTGTTTCCCGAGGGAACCAGAAGCAAGACTGGTCAATTGGGAGAAGGTTTGGCGGGGGCAGGATTTTTTGCGTTGCGGTCTGATGCCGTTATCATACCGTGTGCAATCATCGGCCCATATAAATTTTTACGTCCATTGAAGGTCGTTTACGGTCCTCCAATAAATTTTACCGAATATCGTGAACAGAAAATATCAGCCGATGAAGCCACCAAGATCATCATGGAGCATATTGGGAAATTGATTTCCGAGCATAAATAAACCTTCATACTTGACAATTTTCTGATTTTGTTAGAATTTATAAAATAAGGGTATTGTTCCTTATTGCCGATGAAAAGGAATTATAAATTTATTACTCTAAAAAAAACTGTTTTTATCTTTATTAGGAAAGTGTTTTTATTGAACCACTTTAAATAAAATATGTGGCCGATGAAGAGGAAATTTGCTGATCAGTCATGGGTTAAGGAGGAGTTAGTAATGACAGAAGATATGAACCAAGTAGAAGTGAACAATTACAAAGTTGGGGATCAAGTTAAAGCAACCGTTTCAAAGGTAGAAGAAAAACAGGTCATTGTCGATGTGGAAAACAGCAAGACTGATGGAATCATACCTATCAGTGAGCTTTCAAGCCTGCATGTCGAAAAGGCGTCAGATGCCGTTTCGGAAGGTGATGCATTGGAGCTGGAAGTCATTAAAGTCGAAGAAGAAGCTCTCATTCTATCAAAACGTAAAATTGACGCTCTTAAGGCATGGGATGACCTGGAATTGAAATTTGAAAATGGAGACGTATTTGAGGCTGAAGTTAAAGATGTCGTCAAAGGCGGGCTTGTCGTAGATCTAGGCGTACGTGGTTTTGTTCCAGCTTCTCTAGTAGAAGACTATTTCGTTGAAGACTTTTCTGATTACAAAAACAAAACTTTAACATTCAAGATCGTTGAACTTGAGAAAGACAAAAATCGCTTAATCCTCTCACATCGGGCAGTGGTCCAGGACCAAAAGGAAAAGCAAAAAGCAAACGTCTTGGATAAGATTGAAAGCGGGCAAGTGCTTGAGGGTGTGGTCCAAAGGATTACCGATTTTGGTGCGTTCGTGGATATTGGTGGCGTAGACGGCCTTGTCCACATTTCCCAGCTTTCCCATCAGCATGTCGACAAGGCATCCGATGTCGTGTCCGAAGGGGATAAGGTGCAGGTGAAAGTGCTATCCATCGATCGTGATAATGAAAGGATTTCACTTTCCATCAAGGATACCCTTCCTGGACCTTGGGCAGGAATTGCAGAAAAAGCTGCCAAAGGCTCTAAACTTGAAGGTATCGTCAAACGCCTTGTTTCTTTTGGTGCATTCGTGGAAATTTTCCCAGGCGTAGAAGGGCTTGTCCATATATCACAAATTTCACACAAGCATATTGCCACACCGCAAGAAGTACTTAAAGAAGGCCAGTCTGTCGAAGTGAAAGTGCTGGAAGTCAATGAAACGGATCAGCGTTTATCATTGAGCATCAAGGAACTTGAAGAACCTCAATCCAATTACAACACATCAGATTATGAGATGCCTGAAGAATCGAAGGGTTTTCAGTTAGGTGAAATGATCGGTGATCAATTGAAAAAACTAAAATAAGATAATAATGGTGATGGCCTTGGAGAGAAAACAACGAAAATTAGATCATATAGAATTTGCGCTTAAGACAGGACAGCAGCATCAAACCGGACTAGAAGATATTTCGTTTATTCACCAAAGCTTACCAGGTATTTCCTTGAATAATGTGAACCTCACAGCAGAAGTTGGCGAACTTGAATTAAGTTCGCCAATTTTTATAAATGCCATGACCGGAGGCGGAGGCCCTGAAACGGAAAAATTGAATGGTGACCTAGCCATTGCTGCAAGGGAAACGGGAATCGCCATGGCGGTAGGATCGCAAATGGCAGCCATCAAGGATCCTAGCCAGCAAGCTTCTTTCAAAGTTGTAAGGAAGGAAAATCCTGATGGTGTGTTGATTGGTAATCTCGGTGGTGAAGCAACAGTCGAACAGGCTAAGCGGGCAAGCGAAATGATCGGGGCCGATGCCCTTCAAATACATATTAACGTCATCCAAGAATTGACGATGCCTGAAGGGGACAGGGATTTTGCGGGTACCCTTTCGAGAATAGAAAAAATCAATGAAACGATCGGAATTCCTGTCATCGTAAAAGAAGTTGGATTTGGGATGAGTATGGAAACGGTACGGCAATTACATTCCGTAGGTGTTTCAA
Organism: Peribacillus sp. SRI_006; assembly: GCF_057586375.1. Lineage (NCBI taxonomy): Bacteria > Bacillati > Bacillota > Bacilli > Caryophanales > Bacillaceae > Peribacillus > Peribacillus sp. SRI_006. The sequence continues at coordinate 65,674 of NZ_JBYCZT010000007.1, forward strand.
TCATTGATGTAGGCGGGTTTGGCGGAACGAATTTTGCTAAAATCGAGAATGAAAGACGAGCAAAAATACTCGGATATTTTAATGAATGGGGCATACCGACAGCCGCTTCGATTGTCGAAGCAGTGAATGTTTCACCACAGCTTTCAGTCATTGGGTCGGGTGGCATTCAAAGCCCTTTGGAAATTACAAAAAGCCTGGCGCTAGGAGCGAAAGGTGTCGGATTGGCTGGACATTTCCTCAAGCTCTATAAAGAGTTGGGCTTGGAGCATTTGATTAAAGAAATACATTACATACATGAAGATTTAAAGGTCATCATGACTGCACTCGGATGCGGTAATATCTCAGAGCTAAGAAAATCGAAATTAGTCATCAAAGGAAATACCTATCATTGGTTATCTCAAAGAGGCATTGATTGTTCCGCGTATGCTAAATGAATGACCACAAAAAGGAAGCATCTCATTGAATCGAATGGAGATGCTTCCTTTTTGTTCATGGATAGACTTAACTATTCCTTTTTCGTGCCTCTTCAGGGCTTTCCATTCTTGTTGCCCCTTTATGACCCAGTGATTGGTCCCTGTCGGACTCCACCCGTTTACTTTCTCTTAATTTCTTCTCTTGTCGATCTTTTCCCATGTTCACACCTCCTTTTTAAATGAATGGGGTAAGGTTTCCTCATTAAATGCCGTGCTTAACGTTTATACTTTGAATAAACAACCCATAATGTTCCTAAAAGGGGGGACGCTGCATGGATGGAATTATATTTTATTGGATTTCATGGATAGTTTGGGTCATTGTCATGTATTTTATTCCGAAAACGGTTCCCTTTCGTTTTGATTTTCTTTTTCATCTATTAGCCGTAATGGTATTAGCGGGCTATAAACTGGAGTCTCCGTTGGTTTCCGTGCATTTGAGCGGGCCGTATCTTTTCTTTATTCTGTGTGTATATATTAGGAAGAAATCAATCATCAAGATGATGGAACTGATCAGCGGAAGTCTTATTATCACTCTCGCCTATGCGAGTTTTCAACTTTTTTCTTTACTTGATCCGATATGGCTCATAATGAAACCTTCTTATCTATTGTGTATTTTCCTGAATTATCTTATATTATTACTTTTTAAAAATTGGAAATATCGATTGTTCGTCCTTTTAATTGGGATGCTGCTGGGAGATATCATATATTCCGGATTACTTGCTTACCACTCTTTACCTTATGTGGCCCTTGCTTACGCATGGCATGATAATGCCGTGCTGGTATTGGGAGCAAACATACTGTGGAGAATGTTGGAACTGGTTGGCCAATACATTTATACAATTTCCCATTCGAGATTTTTATCAAAACAAGGAAAAGAGAATTTTAATCAATGAGTATGGAGAAAATTAGTATGGGGTATTAGCTGTTTTATCAAAAGGCAGAAATATAATTGGAACCAATTGGAATTGGAAGGCTTTTATTCATACAATCATTGTTGATTGGCGAGAAATTTGTTACTATAGGATAGTTAGAGGTCTGTAGATAAATCGTAAAATGCTCTAAACAATTAAAAAGGAAGCCGTATGCCGAAGCTTTCTTCATTTTTTTGGGCTGTTTAGAATCAAGTTTTAGCATGCAGAGGGTTCAGCTTCATGTCACCTAAGGAACCGGGGCGTCAAGTGGACAAACCGCCCGTGAATACCTGATGAGTTTAACTGAACATCAGTTGGGATTTTCCTTACTGATGAAAGATTCCTTTAAATGATGATGAATACAACCTTTTCCTTTAAAAGGAAATTATGAAAATCAATAATGCAAAGCAACCGTAATAAATGCATTCATGAATTTCGTGACTTTGACAGAGATATAGTAGCAGAAAGGGTGAATAGCAATGCCAAAACCGGTAATTGCGATAGTCGGTCGTCCGAACGTGGGAAAATCGACAATCTTTAATAGAATAGTTGGAGAACGGGTTTCGATTGTTGAAGACGTTCCAGGAGTGACCCGGGACAGGATTTATAGTTCGGGTGAATGGTTGACACATGATTTCAACATTATTGATACAGGTGGAATTGATATTGGTGACGAGCCGTTCCTAGAACAAATTCGCCAGCAGGCTGAAATAGCCATTGACGAAGCTGATGTGATAATTTTTATGACGAATGGTCGTGAAGGTGTAACGGCTGCTGATGAAGAGGTCGCAAAGATACTCTATAAGTCAAGAAAGCCTGTTGTCCTTGCGGTAAATAAAGTCGATAACCCAGAAATGAAAGATCAAATTTATGATTTCTATGCGTTAGGTTTTGGCGATCCATTCCCGATTTCCGGGTCTCATGGACTTGGTCTTGGTGACCTTCTGGATGAAGCGGCTAAACATTTCCCTAAATTTGACGGCCCGGATTATGCTGATGATGTCATTAAATTCAGTTTGATTGGAAGACCGAACGTAGGTAAATCTTCTCTGGTCAATGCATTGTTAGGTGAAGAACGCGTCATTGTCAGTGATATTGAAGGTACGACTCGTGACGCGATTGACTCTCCGTATAAGTATAATGGCAAAGAGTATGTCATTATTGATACAGCAGGGATGCGGAAAAAAGGCAAGGTGTATGAAAGTACGGAAAAATATAGCGTACTTCGTGCATTAAGGGCAATTGAACGTTCAGACGTTGTTCTTGTAGTCCTGAACGCTGAAGAAGGAATTCGTGAGCAGGATAAGAAAATTGCAGGATATGCCCATGAAGCGGGTAGGGCGGTCATCATCGTCGTCAATAAGTGGGATGCCATCGAGAAAGATGAAAAAACGATGAAGGATTTTGAAGAAAAGATCCGTGCTCATTTCCTGTTCTTGGATTATGCGCCAATCATTTATCTTTCTGCCTTAACGAAAAAACGGACACATACTTTAATACCGGTCATTGATCAGGCTAGTGAGAATCATGCTATCCGGGTTCAGACAAATGTATTGAATGAAGTGGTAATGGATGCCGTGGCAATGAATCCGACACCGACTCATAATGGAAACCGTTTGAAAATTTACTATACGACACAGGTAGCCATCAAGCCGCCAACTTTCGTCGTATTCGTTAACGATCCGGAGTTATTGCATTTCTCATATGAGAGATTTTTAGAAAATCGAATTAGGGATGCCTTTGGTTTTGAAGGAACACCAATACGAATTTTTGGACGCCAGAGAAAATAGTAAAGGTGGTTATACCGTGGTAAAAGAAAAAGAAAGTATCGCAGTGATTGGAGCTGGGAGCTGGGGGACTGCTTTAGCGCTTGTAATCGCTGATAACCAGCATGAAGTGAGATTATGGGGACATAATCAGAAACAAATCGATGAAATCAATCAAAATCATACGAATGAAAAATACTTGCCTGGGATTGAATTGCCTTTGGGGATTAAAGGTTATTCTTCCCTTAAGGAAGCATTGGCCGGGATTGAAATAATAATCTTGGCTGTTCCGACAAAAGCCTACCGGGAAGTGCTTGGCCAGATTGAAGAGGCTCATGATAAACCGTTGACAATCGTTCATGTGAGTAAGGGAATTGAACCTGATTCCCTGCTTCGTATATCGGAAATGATTGAAGAAGTCTCTTCGTCAGAATGGCTTAAGGATATAGTGGTTCTTTCAGGACCGAGCCATGCGGAAGAAGTCAGTTTACGTCACCCGACAACAGTTGCCGTTTCTTCAAAGAATATGAAAGCTGCCGAAAGGGTTCAGGACATCTTTATCAATAATAATTTCCGTGTATATACGAATCCGGACTTGATTGGTGTTGAAATCGGAGGGGCTTTAAAGAACATCATCGCTTTGGCTGCCGGCATCACGGATGGTTTAGGCTATGGGGATAATGCCAAGGCTGCATTAATGACTCGAGGGTTGGCTGAAATATCCCGTCTAGGGGTGGCCATGGGGGCTAACCCACTAACGTTTTCAGGTTTAGCTGGGATTGGCGACTTGATCGTCACTTGTACAAGCGTTCATTCCCGTAATTGGAGAGCTGGGAATATGCTTGGTAAAGGGCAAAAGCTTGAAGAAGTTTTGGAAAACATGGGGATGGTCGTTGAAGGTGTCAGAACCACTAAAGCCGCCTATCAACTAGCCCAAAAGTACGAAGTGAATATGCCGATCACTGAAGCCCTGTACGATGTTTTATTCAATGGGGAAGAAGTGAAAAAGGCAGTTGACCTTTTGATGAATCGTTCAAAAACGAATGAGATGGAAGAACTTTTTAACATATTGGATAGCAGGCAGCAGGATTAATCTCCAATCTGTTGATTTTCATAAAAGAATTTCATTAAATTAGGCATTTGATGATGCGCCTTGCCGTGTATCAGCATACAATGCAACGAAAGTAAACTAGTAATTTGACCTCGGCACGGGGGATTTAGTCAAATGAGCAGAAGATATCTAAATATCTTCTGCTTTTTTTATGGGCAAAAAATCTTCTGTTTATGAATAATTGAATAGATTATTCGAATTTGCATAAATCATTCTACATATTTCCTTGTTTTTTGTTAAAAATCGACCCTATTTTTTGGTATGAAAATTGCGAAGTGTAATATGACCAACAATTTATAAGGGAGGCTAGAAAAGTTTGTCTTAACTTTTCTCGCATAAAAGGAAGGGGAATGATACATGCAAACAGGTAATCTGAAAAGGTCATTAAACTTGTGGCATATCGTATTGCTCGGTGTTGGATATATGACGCCGATGGTTGTTTTTGATACATTCGGGATAGTTTCCGAAAAAACCGGGGGGCATGTGCCGACCGCTTATATCATTGCTCTTTTGGCAATGTTGTTTACAGCAGCCAGTTATGGAAAAATGGTTAAAATATATCCGCAGGCAGGTTCATCCTATACGTACACGCAAAAAACGATCAGTCCGCATTTAGGCTTCCTCGTCGGGTGGTCTTCGTTACTTGACTATTTATTTTTACCGATGGTGAACGGCATTTTGACAAAAATATACTTAACTGCTCTTTTTCCGGAAGTATACCCGTGGATATGGGTGGTGGCATTTGTCCTTTTAATGACAGTCATTAACTTATTCAATGTTAATTTTGCCGCCAACTTTAATAGCTTCCTTGTTTTTTTTCAAATGTTGGTCATCATCATTTTTGGGGCACTTGTCGTTAAAGGAGTCATGGGTGGAGAAGGGACTGGAGAGGTCTTGTCGGTTCATCCATTCATCGGGCCCCATATGGAAATCTCGTCGCTCATAACTGGTGCTACAATCCTTTGTTTTTCTTTTTTGGGATTTGACGCAGTCACTACTTTATCGGAAGAAACACCGAATCCATCCAAAACGGTCCCCCGGGCCATCTTTTTGACTGCCCTGATCGGAGGGGTTTTATTCGTGACGGCATCATTCTTTACACAGTTATTTTTCCCGGATGTTTCCCGTTTTAGCGATCCTGAAGCAGCTTCTCCGGAAATTGCCCTTTTCGTGGGCGGGAAGTTATTTCAGGCATTCTTTCTTGCAGGAACCTTATGCGGTACGCTTGCCTCCGGTCTTGCATCTCACGCTAGTGTTTCTAGGTTGCTATATGTCATGGGGCGTGACCAAATGATTCCGAAAAAACTATTTGGGTTTGTCCACCCCAAGTACAACACGCCATTTTTTAATGTCATTTTTGTCGGGTCGATATCACTAGTTGCCTTATTCCTTGATTTGGTTACGGCCACTTCCCTCATAAACTTTGGGGCATTAATCGCTTTTACCTTCGTGAATATTTGTGTAATCGTCCATTCGATAAGAAACAAAAGCTTCAGAACGATTAAAGGTTTTCTTTCAACTATTCTGTCCCCGGTTTTAGGCGCGGCTTCGGTCTTCATCCTTTGGCTTAATCTCGAGATGAGTTCCTTGATTTTAGGAATAGTCTGGGCGGTAATTGGGATTGGTTATCTTCTATATCGGACAAAATGGTTTACGGAATCCCCTCCGCTATTCCAATTTGAAAAAGCACAGTGAATTTATTCTACTGTTTCATTACACGAGGGAGGGTGTTATATGCCTGATGAGAAATGAAGAGGTCATTAATGCTATTGCTTGTTGTCTATTTCCGTTCATGGCGTTAGCAACATGTATTCAGCGCTTAGGGCAAGAATATGTCGCTTAGTATGGTGCCCGGGAGCTTTCATGGTAATGCTTTTCCCGGCGTACGTTATGTAATGTTGGCAAAGTCATTCCTTCGGCAGGTTCGGTATAGGTTTATATGCAAAAGTCCATTTATACATACGCCTGTTTTTGCAGGTTAGTCGACACTGATGGATTAATTATTCATTTCAATTATATTGCTTTTAATAAATTTCCTTCTGTACTGACCTTTCCATAAGCATTGAATTTACTGATTATTGTGACGGATCCCTTGTCATGGTTGGGAAAGTGGGTGTTATTTATCTGGGAAATTATGTAGGTGGATGAATAAGGAATAGCGACGAGGGCAGAAGCATGGAAGCATATATGTTACCCTTGGTTCCTTATAGTGTTGCAAACAGGTATGAAGCCGTAATGACGGTATGGAGGGAGCTGTCCTATCTGTATAAAAAGCCCTGGCAGAGGACGGCCATCCACGAATCATAACAAACAGGAATAAGTAAAATTCAAACATGATTGGAATGTATAAGATAAGGTGGACGGTCCTTTATAAAATAAGTCTAAGCTGCATATCAGGTTTTTAGGTCAAAAGGGTCCGTTAAAGGACCCTTTTGTCGTGGGATGAGTAAAGGTAAATGCTGGATATGAGTAATGGTACCTCTTATTTTTTATCTTGCAATTCGGAATTGTGATAAAATATAGGTTAGGTTACAAAAGGAGAGTGAAACTGTGTTATCTATTCCGGATGATAAAATTAGACCATTCATAACTATAACAATTGATCAGCCTACATTTTCAGACCAAAATATTCATGAGATACAGGAACCTTTCTTCTTTCTTATGAAGGAAAATCAAGTGTTTGCGTATATCCGCATGGATGACCTCCCGTTAAATGAAAAAATAACGACAGTCGATCAGCTTTTACAGTATGCTTTTTCGATTGATAATGTCTGTAAATTGCACCCTAACATTTCCTTGCCGCATTTGTTTCAAATTATCGGTGAGCCTATCGTACTGATAAAAACGGATGATGGCCTGCTAACCGGTTATGTAAAAAGGGAAGATGTATTAGCTGAATTATTCAAGCAGGACAGCAAACAAAATTTAGACCTGTTAAATGTTATATTAACCTCCATTCCTATGGGGATATTTGTGGCTGATAAAGAAAAGAATATCGTGAACTTCAATGAATCAGGCTTGAAGATGATAAAAAAACCTTCTGAACAAGTCCTTAATGAACCTGCTGCGAGCATCTTCAATAAGCAGCATATACATAGCGTGTTTGCCAGCGGGAGCAGTATTCTGAATCAGTTGGAGATTACTGATGTCATGAGTGTGCTTGTCGACTATAGCCCGATTCTGAACCATGAAAAAGAAGTCGAAGGCCTGATCATCATTGTTCAGGATTTACCGATGGTTGAGGAAATGGCCATGGAAATAGAATTGATAAAAAGCTCGAATAAAGATTTGAATGCCATTTTAGCGAATATCTATGATGAAATACTTGTAGTCAATCAAAAAGGAGAGCTGCTGCGCTATAGTGACAGCATCATCTCGGGATTCTGGGGGAAGGACTTAAAAGATTATATCGGGAAGAATCTCTTGCAATTAGAGGATGAAGGGATTTTTAATCCTTCGGTAACCCGGTTAGTCCTTGAACAAAAAAAGAAAGTATCGATTGTCCAAGATACGAAAATGAATAAGAAAGTCCTTTCCGTCGGCACCCCTGTGTTCAATGAAAAAGGGGAAATAGATCGAATAGTCATTGCGTCAAGGGATATAACGGAAACGACACAATTGAAATCGGAATTAAATGAAATGAGGAAAGAACTGGACTCTTTCAAAAAACAGGATCAATTTTATAAAGAGTTGGTTTTTGCAAGTCCTAAAATGGAGCAGATAATCAGCCAAGTCAAGAAAATCGCCCATTTTTCATCTACTGTATTAATCAATGGGGAGTCGGGAGTAGGTAAAGAAGTGATAGCTGAAGCCATTCATAAAATGGGCAGGCGATCTAAAATGCCTTTCCTGAAGATAAATTGCGGGGCGATTCCGGAAAACCTTCTCGAAAGTGAATTGTTTGGTTATACGAAGGGTTCCTTTACAGGAGCGGATAAAAATGGGAAGGTAGGATACTTTCAGCAGGCTAATAAAGGTGTTTTATTCCTGGATGAAGTTGGTGACATGCCCATACATCTGCAAGTCAAGCTGCTGCGGGTACTCCAGGAACAGGAAGTGATTCCGATTGGCAGCACTACACCCATTTCCATTGATGTTCAAATTGTTGCGGCCACGAATAAGAGTCTGGAAAAAATGGTCGAGATGGGCACGTTCCGGGAAGATTTATTCTATCGGTTGAACGTCATACCCATACATGTGCCCCCATTAAGGGAAAGGCCGGAGGATATCCCGCCGCTAGCCTTTCATTTCCTGCAAAAACTGAATGAAAGGTATCAGCGGAATTATCACTTTTCCCCTGATGCATTAAATATACTGGAAGTCTATACTTGGCCGGGAAACATTCGTGAGTTGCAGAACATGATTGAAAGGTTGGTTGTTTCTGCAGATGAAGAGATGATCGATGCTGACTTCATTCAAAGGTTCATACCTGTGGGCAGTGACTTTAAACAAACGAAACCCATCATTACGAGAATCCTTCCGCTGCAGGAAGCGCAGGATCATGTGGAAGAACAATTGATCATGCTTGCCATGAAACAGTATAAAACCACGACCAAAGCGGCTAAAGCGCTCGGGATAAGTCAATCGTCAGTGAGCAGGAAGTATCAAAAAGTGTTAGCTGAACAACAAAGTAAGAAAATCGAAAATGATGTATTTTGATCAAAAGCCGTTGCCGAGTGATGAAAATCACTTGTCAACGGCTTTTATTTTTATGAAGGCATTTTCGAAGCTTTTCAATGATTTCCTATACTTGATTATGCAAAGTGAAATAACGATATGCATATTTGCATAGTTTTAGAGTGGTTTTTTTAAAAAAATGCGATTTTATTGGTTAATTAACTTGGCATGCTTCTTGCTTGATTAGTAAGTATAAGAAAAAAGGGAGGTAAGCATCAAAGTTTCATAAAACAAGCAAACTTAATTAACCCATCAACTAAAGCTATAAAAAAAGGAGATTATAAAATGTCAATTAACGTAGAAAGTAAAAACACTCAAGCTAACCAATCAGCAACTCAAGATTATATTAAAAAGGTTCTTCAATTAATCGAGCAGAAAGAAATTTCAAAAGAAGATGCACAGTGGGTAACAAGAGAAACGGTCGAGAATTTCCGTAACCATGTAAACCCTGGGTTTTTGGAATACCGGAAGACGGTCACTAAAGACACACAGTTCGCTTCGGTGGAGTGGTCTGATCAAGATTCCTGTTTTACGGATGTAAATGGAAAAAAATATATTGATTGTTTAGGTGGCTTTGGTATTTATAATGTTGGTCATCGTAACCCTAAAGTAGTAAAGGCAGTAACCGATCAATTGCAAAGACAAGCCCTTCATAGCCAGGACTTACTTGATCCATTACGTGCAATGCTTGCCAAGATCCTTGCCGAAATCACACCGGGAGATCTAAAATACTCATTCTTTACGAACAGCGGTACCGAGAGCGTGGAAGCTGCACTTAAGTTGGCTAAAATGTACAGTGACAAATACACGATCATTTCCACGACAAAATCATTTCATGGGAAAAGCCTTGGTTCCCTATCGGCAACGGCAAAGGGCATGTTCAGAAAACCGTTCATCCCGTTGGTTCCAGGTGTGCGCCATGTACCGTTCGGTGATGTGGATATGATGAGAAAAACGTTTGAAAGTTGTGCATTGGTCGGTGAAGATGTTGCTGCTGTGCTGTTAGAGCCTATTCAAGGTGAAGGAGGGGTCATTCTGCCTCCGCAGGATTATTTAAAGCAGGTTCGGGCATTATGTGACGAATATGATGCGTTATTGATCTTGGATGAAGTGCAAACAGGAATGGGACGGACAGGTAAAATGTTCGCTTCTGAGCTATATGATGTTGTTCCGGACATTATTTGTTTAGCGAAAGCATTTGGTGGCGGTGTAATGCCTGCAGGCGCTGTTGTAGCCAATGAGAAAGTATTTAAAAGCTGGTTCGACAATCCATTCATGCATACTACGACATTTGGTGGAAATCCATTAGCTTGTGCTGCGGCCATCGCTACGATCGACGTACTTTTGGAAGAAAACTTACCGCAGCGTGCTGCGGAAGTTGGAGAATACTTCTTAAATGGGTTAAGGGAAGTGGCTGCTGAGCACAAAGATAAGGTGCTGGAAATCCGTGGCCAAGGATTAATGATCGGTATTGAGTTCCATAAAGATGAAGTGGGTTATGAATTCTCAAAAGCCCTTTTTGATAAAGGCATCTTGGTGGCAGGTACGCTTATTAATTCCAAAACAATCAGGATCGAGCCATCATTGACTATTAAGCTGGATGAAGTCGATACAGTAATTAAAGCGTTTAAAGAAGTCTTGCCAACTCTTCAATCTTAATTAAAAAAAGCAGAAAAACAGCCTTTGGCTGATTCAGACTGTAGATAAAAAGGTTTCGGAATGGTATCATTCCGAAACCTTTTTGAATTTGTAGCAGTTTTAGATAATGATGAACTCTCCAAGGTCATTATTTCCACCATTTCTCCCCTTCGTCAAGTCCAGGTGGCCATCTTCTTTACATGAATGGGAACCTCCATTCTACTAATCTGCAAGAGGTGTTCTAAGTAAACATTTCAAGCTGATCAAAGGTATCCTCACCACCTCGAGTATTCACCCTTAAATAAGGAGCTTATCTTCCTGTTAACACAAGGTTGACTGGAACGGAACTACGAGACTCCTGCGGGAAAACGGGGCCAAGGGAGACCCCACAGGCGCTAATAGAGCCGAGGGCGGACCTTCCGGTAAAGCGAGTGCCCTACGTTCCAATCAACGGTCAAATTTTAAACACCTTAAAAAACTGTCGACAAACTCAATTATTATCGAGTTTGTTTATAAACTGAAACAGTCATTGCGCTGTTTTTTTGTTGCTTGGAGGAGGGAATAATTACATATTTCTCGTTTTATAACTGGATCTCAGAATTTTTTTTCACGAGAACGAGTAATGAAAACGGGAATTACACAGATTGGACAAGGATTTAATTCCTTTAACGTAATTTGGTATGTTATAATAATTTCTGGAAAAAGGAGTGATGAAGATATGACACCTGCTCTGCAAAAAATGTGGATATCCTTTATAGCTATGGGCTTTATGGTTATCTCTATATTTCTAATCTACTTAAGCCGCTATAAATTAAAAGGTTTTTGGAGAGTCTTGACAGCAATTATCGCATACATACTTATGATTCTGGCCGGCTTGATCATCCTTATCGTTGTTCTTAGCGGGCCAACCACTTGATAGGTGAGGAGAAATGATGAGAAATTTTTTCAAAATATTATGTTTATTATGCATCTCTGTATCATTATCCGGCTGCTTATATCCGGAGAAGCAAAAAATGCAAAACCAACTGCCTTATAAAGAACAAATACAATCCGTCCAAAGTGCAGTGGATCAATTTCAGAAGGATGAAGGCGGCATACTGCCGATAGTTACTAAAGATGCAGGGACACCGATTTATCAAAAATATGTCATAAAATTTTCTAAGATTTCGCCGAGGTATATGGCTGAACCGCCGGACAATGCCTTTGAATCAGGGGGTGTCTTTCAATACATCCTCGTTAATGTTGAAAAAGATCCGACTGTAAAGCTGTTGGATGTCAGGATGGCGCAGAAGATTCAGGATGTTTCCTTGAGATTGACTGCCTATCAGCAAAGCAACGGATACCCGCCGTTTAAGGAAAGGTTATCCGATAATGTCTTCACGCTTGATTATGAAAAGATGGGCCTGAAGGAAGCTCCGACGGTCACGAGTCCATTTTCACAAAAAGATTTATACCTTATAGTCGATGGTCAAGGCAGCATTTTTGTTGATTATACCCCGGATTTACTTGAGGCATTGAAGAAGAATGAGGGGAAAATCAAGCAAGGTGAAGATATCCGGGAACTGCTGGTGCAGAGTTCGGAGTTCGTCCCTGCCTATTCGTTACCATATACAATTGATGAAAAAACAAATACTCCAATATTTCTTACAAAATAGGCATAACCCTTCTTCTGCAAAATATATTGTAGGGGAAGGGTTATTTCTTTTATCTTTATTTCATCTTACTTTTAAAATAACAACCCTTATATAAAAATTTCTGGTGGAGGAAGGGATTGAACCAGGGAAATAAATGGAATAAATTTTTAGGACAACATCATAGATATATATTGTCCTAAATAAATGCAAATGGATAAACGAAATCCCAAAACTCTAATTCGGGAGGGGATACCTTGGAAAAGGTAGATATTTTTAAAGATATAGCTGAACGGACCGGTGGCGATATATACTTGGGGGTGGTCGGTGCCGTCAGGACTGGAAAATCCACATTTATTAAAAAATTCATGGAGCTAGTCGTCATTCCGAATATACCGTCTGAGGCGGACCGTGCCAGGGCACAGGATGAATTGCCACAAAGTGCTGCCGGAAAGACGATCATGACGACGGAACCCAAATTCGTACCGAACCAGGCAGCATCGATTCAAGTAGCTGAAGGTCTCGACGTGAACATCCGTTTAGTCGATTGTGTCGGTTATACAATACCCGGGGCAAAAGGGTATGAGGATGAAAATGGTCCCCGCATGATTCACACGCCTTGGTATGAAGAGCCGATTCCGTTCAATGAAGCTGCCGAGATCGGTACTCGTAAAGTAATTCAGGATCATTCCACATTAGGCGTGGTCGTTACGACGGATGGTTCGATAGGAGAAATCCCGCGAAGTGATTATTTAGAGGCCGAGGAAAGGGTCGTCGAAGAATTGAAGGAGGTTGGCAAGCCATTTATCATGATTGTCAATTCCGTTCAGCCTCACCACCCGAATACGGTAGCACTGAGGGAATCCTTGCAGGAAAAGTATGATATCCCCGTATTGGCCATGAGTGTCGAAGGAATGCGGGAATCCGATGTTTACAGCGTACTGCGCGAGGCCTTGTACGAATTTCCTGTTCTCGAGGTCAATGTTAATCTCCCTAGCTGGGTAATGGTTCTGCGAGAGGATCATTGGTTAAGGGAAAGTTACCAGGAAGCGGTTAAAGAGACAGTCAAGGACATTAAGCGCCTGAGGGATGTTGATCGTGTAGTCGGTCATTTCAATGAATTCGAGTTCATTGACCGTGCAGCGCTTGCAGGCATTGAGATGGGGCAGGGGGTTGCAGAAATAGATCTATACGCCCCGGATGAACTATATGATGATATTCTGAAGGAAATTGTCGGTGTGGAGATTCGGGGCAAGGATCATCTATTATCATTGATGCAGGACTTTGCGTATGCGAAAGCAGAATATGATCAGGTGGCTGATGCGTTGAGAATGGTTAAACAAACTGGATATGGTGTCGCAGCCCCGTCCCTTAACGATATGAGTCTTGATGAACCGGAAATCATCCGCCAGGGAGCCAGGTTCGGTGTCAGGCTAAAAGCTGTAGCTCCTTCCATCCATATGATCAAGGTCGATGTCGAATCCGAATTCTCGCCAATCATCGGTACGGAAAAGCAAAGTGAGGAATTAGTACGGTATCTGATGCAGGATTTCGAAGACAATCCACTTTCCATTTGGAACTCCGATATTTTTGGAAGAAGCCTAAGTTCCTACGTAAGGGAAGGCATACAGGTGAAATTAGCGATGATGCCAGACAATGCACGTTATAAATTAAAAGAAACACTTGAGAGGATTATTAATGAGGGCAGTGGCGGTTTGATTGCCATCATCTTATAGAAAACGTTTAAGGCCGGACCAACTCCATTTATGGATTGGTCTTTTTACATGGAAGAAACGGCAGGATCGAAAGAAAAAAATCATTTATGAACGCTAATATTTGAATTAATCTGCTGTTCTTTAGTATAATCTTGAAAAAACCTTGTGGTTAAGCGATTTTCAGCAATATAATAAGTTTAATTTCTATAAAAAAGGGAAATGATGAATAGCGAAAGACAAAATTTATAATATATACAATTATTGATGAAAAGATTCCCATTATTTTTTGAATTCCCTTGCTAAGCTTATAGGATTTGTGATAATCTACATACAGAAAACGCGTTATAACAGCGATTTCAACCTATTTATAAATTTCTGGATGAATTATTTGGAAATTAAATCGGCTTGGTAATCCCTGATTGTCAGGGAATGAAAATTTTTTGACCGAAGCTAATATCAAATCACTATTATAGTGTTGTAATAATGATTTTTTATAAAGATTCCTTTTGGGAGGAGGTGAATGGCATGAACAAAACAGAATTAATTAATGAAGTTGTTACAGCAACTGAAATTTCTAAGAAAGACGCTACAAAAGCTGTTGATGCTGTTTTTGATACAATCTTAGAAGCTCTAAAAAACGGTGATAAAGTCCAATTGATCGGTTTTGGTAACTTTGAAGTTCGTGAACGTGCGGCTCGTAAAGGGCGTAACCCACAAACTGGTGACGAAATCGAAATTGCAGCTAGCAAAGTGCCAGCTTTCAAACCCGGTAAAGCGCTGAAAGATGCAGTGAAGTAATTCTACCATTACATACGGGTGCTTAACCGAAAAGGGCCGCGTGAAAACGCGGTCCTTTTTTTGCTTCTTAATTTCCATCTGTGATAATATAAAAGACAGTGAATATTTTAGATACGCTTCAGATGGTAAATCTGTCACAAGAAAATACCCATCCGAAACCGCTTCTGGCGAAACCGCCTTTAAAGGGCTTCAATCTTTGGGTAATCGGTCGCTTTATAATTGCAATTATGGATTTCCGGGTGCAAAGCGCTTTGGTTTTTTTATCTGAATACATAATATTATTGATTTTTTAGGAGGTACAAAAAATGGCTAATGTTGATCATGCCAAATTAGAAGAAGCGGTTAAAATGCTTCTCGAGGCTGTAGGGGAAGACCCAACGAGGGAAGGACTGCTGGATACTCCTGCTCGTGTAGCCAGAATGTATGAAGAAATTTTTTCTGGACTTAATCAGGATCCAAAGGAATATTTCGATACTGTTTTTGGGGAGGACCATGAAGAACTCGTACTTGTAAAGGATATTCCGTTTTACTCGGTATGTGAACATCATTTAGTCCCTTTTTACGGGAAAGCCCATGTAGCATATATTCCGAAAAACGGAAAAGTGACTGGTTTAAGCAAATTGGCACGGGCGGTTGAGGCTGTATCGAAGCGTCCGCAGCTTCAAGAGCGCATCACTTCTACAGTTGCAGACTCGATAATGGAAAAGCTCGAGCCTCATGGTGTAATGGTTGTAGTCGAGGCTGAACATATGTGCATGACCATGCGAGGCGTGAAAAAACCCGGATCTAAAACAGTGACTTCAGCTGTAAGGGGAACGTTTGCGAAGGATCACCGTACTAGAGCTGAAGTACTGGCATTCATTAAAGACTAAGGATATGGGGGCAGGAAAAAATGAATGATAAAAAGATTCTGAATGATTTTGTCGTAATCAAAGCCATTGAGGATAGTGTGAATGTCATCGGGTTGACAAGGGGAACGGACACCAAGTTTCACCACTCCGAAAAACTGGACTCAGGAGAGGTGATGATCGCACAATTCACGGAGCATACCTCGGCAATTAAAATCAGGGGCCATGCAAAGGTCTATACTCCATTCGGAGAGATAGAAAGTGATTCCAAAAAGAATTCACCTGACAAATGATCGTTTCTCAATGCTTGGTTAATTATAAATCAATCACCTGATATCGCGTTTAACAAGCTGTAAATTTCCCGCATCCATTTTTTGAAGAGCAAAAGTCGATGATTTCCTTGTTTTTGGAAGTTTCATTTTATAAACGTTGACCATTTCATCTGATTGTTTTTATGGTATAATAATGTGTATTTTACACAGACAGAAACCAATATGTATGTATGAAAAAAATTATCTTTCGGGGATGCAAGGGTGATCTCAATTGTTAAACATAACGGACGACATAAGGCAATTAAAACGATTAATAGAAACGAAAGCTCAACATCCATATTTGTTGAAGTATATACAAAAGCCAAGCTTGGACGAAGATAAACTGATGTTGCTTTGGGGATTGTTTAACGATTTGGACGTTACAAGCGAAAAACGGAATCAATACATCATTTCAACCATGTTAGTGCAAATAGCTTTGGATACCCATGAAATCGTCTCAAATTCGGGTGAAGGAATCGAGTCGCCGGAGGTATTGAAAAATCGCCAATTACAAGTGCTTGCCGGTGATTACTATAGTGGCTTATATTATCAAGGGCTTGCCAGTATAGGTAATGTTGATATGATCCGTATCCTTTCAAGCGCGATAAAAAAAATAAATGATAATAAAATCATTCTATACCAACAAGGGTCGATTCAAGATGTACCAACGCTTTTAATGACGATAAAAGCGATCGAGGCTTCGCTGATTCAGAAACTTGCGGATTACTATAATGAGCCTGCCTGGATAGAGATATCGGAAGATCTGCTGCTTGTAAAACGGTTGCATGCCGAGAAGAGAAGTTATATGAAGTCGGGGGAATCAATAGTTTTTGATGTCCTTAGGGAAATACCTTTTGATGACTCGATCGGTGGGGATGTTCCCATTTCGGAAAAGGAAGAACAGGTACGCACCCAATTCGACAAGTGCCTGAGAGATGCCAGGCAATCCGTAGAGCGCTCGATGCGGAAGCTGGCAAAGTTGGATGATGAACTACTGGAAAGAGTGAAGGCCATCTTGGAACAAACAGAGAGTATGGCAAATTCATATGTGAAAGAAGGGTGAATCATGGAGCAGTCTAAAGAGCAAAAAGTTCATCATGTCTTTGAAAAGATTTACGGAAATTATGACAAGATGAATTCCCTCATCAGCTTTAAACAGCATCTTAAATGGCGGAAGGCTACAATGGCCATCATGAATGTCCCAAAAGGCGCCCATGCACTGGATGTATGCTGTGGAACAGCGGACTGGACCATTGCCCTTGCTAATGAAGTAGGACCAGAAGGAAAGGTTGTTGGTCTGGATTTTAGTAAAAACATGCTGAAAATCGGCGAACAAAAGGTGAAGGAACTCAATCTGGATCAAGTTTCCCTAATGCATGGGAATGCAATGGAACTTCCTTTTGAGGATAATAGCTTTGACTATGTCACGATCGGTTTCGGGCTGCGGAATGTCCCTGATTACATGAAAGTGCTTAAAGAGTTAAACCGTGTAGCGAAGCCAGGTGGTATGGTCGTTTGCCTGGATACGTCACAGCCAACGATGCTAGGCTTTAAACAGGGATATTATTTTTATTTCCGTTTCATCATGCCCATGTTCGGCAAATTATTCGCAAAAAGCTATAGTGAATACTCATGGCTGCAGGAATCGGCTCGAGATTTCCCAGGCATGAAAAAGCTTGAAAACATGTTTAAGCAGGCAGGAATGGAAAATGTCAGTTATAAAGCCCATTTCGGTGGGGTAGCAGCAACACATTTCGGGTACAAGCCTTCAAAATAAGCAGAATAGCAATGGACAAAGCTGGGTGGAATGTATGAAATTTAAAATGATGTATTCATTTTTGAATGCAGATTTGCAATTAATAGAAAAAGAGCTGGAAGCCGCAATTGAAGCGGATTCCACGGTTTTAAGGGAAGCTTCCCTGCATTTACTGCAATCCGGTGGAAAACGGATCCGTCCGGTATTCGTCCTATTGGGTGCGAAGTTTGGCAACTATGATATTCATGTCGTAAAGCATGTCGCAGCGACTCTGGAACTGATTCATACGGCCTCCCTTGTACATGACGATGTTGTGGATGATGCGGATTTACGCAGGGGGTCGGCTACCATCAAGTCGAAATGGGATAATCGTGTCGCCATGTACACAGGCGACTTCATTTTTGCTCGTGCACTGGAAATGATGGCGGTCATCGAGTCTCCGCTTGCGCATCAAATTCTCGCTGATACCATGGTTGAACTATGTCTTGGGGAAATTGAACAAATTAAAGATAAGTATAATTTCGAACAGAATTGGCGGATATATTTTAGACGGATCAAACGGAAAACGGCATTGCTCATTGCATCCAGCTGCCAGTTGGGAGCCATTTCAGCAGGTGTTGAAGAGGGAATTCACGAAAAGCTATTTAAATTCGGATATTATGTCGGTATGTCCTATCAAATCACCGATGATATATTGGATTTTACGGCGTCGGAAGAAGAGCTTGGTAAACCGGCCGGGAGTGATTTGATTCAAGGTAATATCACTTTACCCGTTTTGATCGCTATGGAGGATCCAAAGTTAAAAAAGCTTATCGAAACTGTTCGGGAAGATACGCCAAAAGATGAAATGTCCCATATAATCAATGCGATAAAAACTTCCGGTGCCATTGAACAGGCAGCGAGGATCAGTGATATGTATTTAGAAAAAGCTTTTACTGAGTTGAAGGGTCTTCCTGCCATTAAAGCTAGAAAAACTTTATCGGATATTGCGAAAAATATCGGAAAAAGAAAGTTTTGATAATGGGAGTTGCGAAACTCATCAAACAATGGTAATATTCTAAAAGTATTGCCTTATATAGGCAAATAACAATGATACATATTAGGAGTGACATTCATGGAAAGAACTTTTTTAATGGTAAAGCCTGACGGCGTTCAACGCAATTTAATCGGTGAAATCGTTTCCCGTTTCGAAAAGAAAGGCTTCCTTCTTGCAGGAGCAAAATTAATGGTCATTTCTCAAGAATTGGCTGAGCAACATTATGGCGAGCACAAAGAACGTCCTTTCTTTGGCGAATTAGTGGACTTCATTACTTCAGGTCCTGTCTTCGCAATGGTTTGGGAAGGTGAAAATGTAATCGCTACAGCACGTCAAATGATGGGTGCTACTAACCCTAAAGATGCAGCAGCAGCAACAATTCGTGGCGATTTTGCGGTAACTGTCGGCAAAAACATCATTCACGGATCTGATTCAGCTGAAAGCGCTGTACGTGAAATCGGTTTATTCTTCAAAGAAGAAGAACTTGTTGAGTATTCTAAACTTGTAAACGAGTGGGTTTATTAATTAGTACTCATCACTATATAGGAAGCGGGTTCCATCGTCATTATGCGATGGAACCCGTTTTTTTTGCATTGCTTTTTTAGCTTCCCGGGATGGTAAGGAATTATTGTAGTTTAAAGAAAATATGGCACTCTCCGATATATAAAGGGAAGGACCACTTAAATAATTTTGTGCAGGGGAGTCGTAGGAATGCCTCAAGAATATGAAGAGTTTATTCGTAATATCAAAACGCTGACAGGCATTGATTTGGCATTATATAAGGAAGGGCAAATGAAAAGGCGATTGACATCTCTATATGAAAAAAGAGGATATCATTCATTTAGTGAATACCATAAAGACATTCAAACCAATCCCGAAGTTTTAAATGAGTTTCTGGATAGAATGACAATCAATGTTTCCGAATTTTATCGAAATGCGAAAAGATGGAAGGTGTTGGAGCAGAAAATCCTTCCAGGTTTATTAGCAAACAAAAAAAAGTTGAAGATTTGGAGTGCGGCCTGTTCAACTGGAGAGGAACCATACACACTTGCCATGATTTTATCCAATCTGGTTCCACTTAGCCAGATAGAGATATTGGCGACGGATCTGGATGAAAATGTGTTGGCGCGAGCGGAATTGGGGATGTATCCTGAACGTTCCTTAAATGAAGTGCCTGAAGAAATCAAAAGGAAGTACTTTAAAAAAAAAGCAGAATTTTATCGCGTTGATGAAGAAATCAAGAGAAGGGTGACATTTAAAAAGCAAAACCTTCTCGCTGATCGTTTTGAACAGGGGTTTTAATCATTTGCCGCAATGTGCTAATTTATTTCACGGAAGAAGCCAAAAATTTGTTATATGAAAAATTCAGTGCATCACTAAGAAGCGGCGGGGTTTTTTTTGTAGGAAGTACAGAGCAAATATTCACCCCTGGAAAATATCAATTTGAAACGATCGACACATTTTTTTATAAGAAAAAGTAAATACTTTTTAAAAAAGGGACTGATTCTGCTCATGGGCGTTCAGTCCTTTTCGTTTGTCGAGTAATAGCAAATCCCAGTAGAACTCTGATTTGAAAGAAAAACTATATCGAAAATGTTTAAGTACTTGTAAAATAGAGTGAAAAGTGATTAAATTCAAACAATATGGTTTTTACGTTTTACATATACCCACATTTCATAAAATTGTGGTATATTGATACATATACACTTTAAAGTGCTAAAAGGGGGCTGGAAGATGAGATATTTAACAGCGGGAGAATCACATGGTCCGCAACTGACTACTATCATTGAGGGATTACCGGCAGGAATGCCGATTTCGAATGAGGATATCAATCAAGAATTGGGACGCCGGCAAAAAGGGCATGGACGTGGAAGAAGGATGCAGATCGAGAAAGATCAGGCTTTTATTTCTTCAGGAATCAGACATGGCTACACACTCGGTTCACCGGTTGCTTTGGTGGTCGAGAACGATGATTGGAAACATTGGACAAAGATTATGGGAAGTGAAGGGCTTTCAGAAGAGGAAGCTGAAGAAATTAAACGTAAAATCACCCGGCCTCGCCCTGGTCATGCCGACTTGAACGGCGGGATTAAATATGGGCACCGCGATTTGAGAAATGTTCTGGAACGATCTTCAGCCCGTGAAACGACAGTAAGGGTGGCGGCAGGTTCTGTCGCAAAAAAACTATTGTCTTTATTGGGGATAGAAGTGGCATCGCATGTTTTGGAAATTGGCGGAGTGAAGGCAGAACCGCCAAAATACGAAACGATCCAGCAATTGCAACAGGTAACAGAAGAATCTTCCGTTAGATGTTTCGACAAAAACGTAGAGCAGCAGATGAAGGATGCAATTGATGAAGCGAAACAAAAAGGAGATTCCATCGGCGGAATCGTCGAAGTCATTGTAGAAGGAATGCCGGTAGGAGTGGGAAGTTATGTGCATTATGACCGTAAGCTTGATGCAAAACTAGCGGCAGCGATAATGAGCATCAATGCATTTAAAGGGGTGGAAATAGGTCTAGGATTTGAAGCGGCCCATCTATTCGGCAGTGATGTCCATGATGAAATCGCATGGGATGAAGAACAGGGTTATTACCGGAAAACCAATCGCCTTGGAGGTTTTGAAGGCGGTATGACAACTGGAATGCCGATAGTTGTACGCGGTGTGATGAAGCCGATCCCCACTTTATATAAACCTTTGAAAAGTGTTGATATTGATACGAAGGAAGTGTTTGAAGCAAGTGTCGAGCGTTCCGATAGTTGTGCGGTTCCTGCGGCAGCAGTAGTTGCTGAGGCGGTAGTGGCATGGGAACTGGCGGCTGCCATCGTTGATCAATTCCCTTCAGATCGTTATGAGCAATTAGCAGAGTACATAAGATCATATCGGGAAGAAGTAAAGGGGTTTTAAATCATGGAATCCATCCAAATAAAAACGGCTTCCAAGCAATATCCGGTTTTAATTGGCAAGAAGGCAATCAATGACTTGCCCGAATTAATAACACATGAGCTGAATCATCTAAACAAGATTCTGATCATAACTGATGAGAAAGTGGCGGCACTTCATTTGCAGACTGTGAAGGACGCCCTGATCAAGACGGGAAAACCGGTCTTGCATCATGTAGTGCCAGAAGGGGAGCATGCCAAAACATTCGATGTGTTTTATGAATGCCAAAGCTTCTGCTTAACACAACAGATTAATCGCAAGTCATTGATTATTGCCCTTGGCGGCGGTGCAGTCGGTGACTTGGCTGGATTCGTTGCAGCTACATTTATGAGAGGGATTCCATTTATACAGGTTCCGACGACTTTGCTTGCCCACGACAGTGCTGTGGGCGGCAAGGTTGCCATCAATCACCCGCTAGGGAAAAATATGATTGGGGCCTTTCATCAGCCTGAAGCGGTCATTTATGATCTGGAATTTTTAAAGACTCTGCCACTTAAAGAATTAAGGTCAGGTTTTGCAGAAGTCATTAAACATTCCTTGATAGCAGATAATGAGCTTTATCTATGGTTAAAGTCGAATATTGTTGATTTGAATGATATAACGGATGAGCAATTCCTTACCATGATTACAAAAGGGATTGGCATTAAAGCTAAAATTGTCGAAGAGGATGAGAAGGAAAACGGCATTCGTGCCTTTTTGAATTTTGGTCATACGCTTGGACATGCAGTGGAAGGTTCAATGGGATACGGAAACTTTACGCATGGGGAATCGATTTTAATCGGGATGGTATATGCTCTTAAACTAAGCAGAAAGAAAGTGGGTCTTGATTTTAAACTAGATGAGTTTATTGCCTGGGTTTCTTCTTTAGGTTATGAAATAACCATTCCAACCCGACTTCAACATGAAATGCTGCTAGAATTAATGAAAACAGACAAAAAATCGGTCAATGATGCAGCTACCTTTGTCCTGCTAAACGAAGTGGGGTCACCGCTATTAATGGATATAGCCGACTCTGAGCTGATAGAGGAAATGGCGGAGATGATTTAGAGTTCAGTAGAAGGGGGACTATGTGTGATAAGAGGAATAAGGGGTGCCACTACAGTAGAAAGTGACACAGAAATGGAAGTGATTTCTGCTGTCGAAAAGTTGATGGCCGAGATCATTCAGGTCAACGAAGTTGATCCCGATATGGTAGCTTCTGTATTTTTTTCTGCTACGGAAGAGATTCGTTCTGTCTTCCCTGCCAAAGCCTTGAGGAAATTCGAAGGCTGGACTTATGTACCGGTTACATGCATGAAAGAAATACCGGTGAGCAATTCCTTGCCATTTTGCATCCGGGTCATGATCCACGTAAATACGACAAAATCTCAAAAAGAGATACAGCATGTATACCAGGCAGGGGCTACGGTATTACGGCCAGATTTGACAAAGCAGATATAAGATGATTATAAATCTATTAATATGATATACTATTCTAACACTTTCTTGCTTTAAAGTGATAAATATATAGAGGTGATTGACATGAAATGGAATGAAGCGGTCCTTTCCTTGAAGTCTTATCAACCGGGAAAATCCACTGATGAAGTGAAAAAATTATACGGGCTGGAAAAAATCACGAAATTAGCTTCAAATGAAAATCCTTTTGGCTGTTCGGAAAAGGTCAAGGAATCCGTTAGGAATTCAACCCATTCGTTTGCCATCTATCCAGATGGATATGCAACGATGCTAAGGGAAGCTGTTGCGAAACATACAGGTGTGAAAGAAACACAGCTTATTTTTGGAAATGGATCTGATGAGAACATTCAAATCATCTCCAGGAGTCTATTGGGAGCTGGAAAGAATACGGTCATGGCAACAGGCACTTTTTCGCAGTATCGCCATAATGCCACACTAGAAGGAGCGGAAATAAGGGAAGTTCCTCATATTGACGGTGCTCATGATCTAGAAGGAATGCTTAAAGTAATAGATGATGAAACATCGGTTGTATGGCTTTGTACACCAAATAATCCAACAGGTAAATACATTTCGGAACAGGACTTATTATCGTTCATCGAAAAAGTGCCGGAAGATGTTCTTATCGTTTTGGATGAAGCTTATTGTGAATATGCAACGGCTGAGGATTACCCTAGAACGAATCAATGGATCAATAAATATAAAAATTTGATCATACTCCGGACTTTCTCAAAAATTTATGGACTTGCCAGTTTTAGGGTAGGGTACGGTTTGGCGGATGAGGATATCATCCAGAAACTAGATCCATCCCGGGAACCATTCAATGTGAACACATTTGCACAGAATATTGCTATCGTCGCTTTGGAAGATCAGGCCTTCATTGAAAAATGCAAGGAAGAAAATCAAAAAGGGCTAAAGCAGTACTATGAATTTTGCAATAAGGAAAATTTGGCTTATTACGCGTCACAAGGTAATTTCATCTTTATCCATTTTAAACAGGATGCCGATGTGGTTTTTCAATATTTGCTTGAGCGCGGCTTCATCGCAAGGTCGGGGAAATCTTTCGGTTTTCCTAACAGCCTGAGGGTAACGATAGGTTCCACGGAAGAAAATGAAGGAATGATCCATGCTATTAAAGCTTTTTTGAATGAAGTTGAGGCACCTTCTGATTCGCTGCTTTAACGTTTCATCAAACCTAGAGGAGCATAAAAGATGCGGGGGAGAGAAGAGTGAAGGGTAAGGTTTTTGTAATAGGTTTAGGTCTAATAGGCGGATCACTGGCCATGGCTGTACGCCATGCACATCCTGAAGCCGTGATTGTTGGTATGGACCTAAGTGAAAAGAATATTCAACTATCGATGCTATTGGGGATCATTGATGATTCTGTATCATCTTTGGAAGCGGGAGCATGTGAAGCTGATTTGATTCTACTTGCTGTGCCTGTCAATGAAACCGTGAAGATTTTAGCTCAATTGGCTGATATGGATTTGAAAAGTAATGTCCTCATATCTGATGCTGGAAGTACGAAGGATACAGTCGTTAAGGCAGCGAAACCATTGATAGATAAAGGGGTGGCCTTCATCGGGGGGCACCCTATGGCTGGTTCCCATAAGAGCGGCGCTGCGGCAGCCAAATTACATTTATTCGAACATGCATTTTATTTGCTTACTCCCGGGGACACCATCAAAGAAGAAAAAGTTGAGCAGCTGAAAGGGTGGCTGCAGGGGACAAGAGCTAACTTTCTTATTGTTAGTCCTGCCACACACGATAAGCTGACTGGGGTCATTAGTCATTTTCCGCATATTGTCGCATCAGGGCTCGTTAAGCAGGCAGAAAATTACAGTAAGGAAAACAAGTTGATTTCAAGGCTCGCAGCAGGTGGGTTCCGGGATATTACCAGAATCGCCTCAAGCAGTCCGGAAATGTGGCGTGACATTTTGTTACATAACCGTGATGTGCTGCTTGAATTAATGAATGATTGGCTGAATGAAATGGAGCATATAAAAGGTCTGGTTGCGAATGAAGAAAGTGAAGAAATCCTTCGATTCTTTACCGATGCCAAGATTTTCAGGGATGATTTGCCGACACATGCGAAAGGCGCCATACCAGCGTTTTATGATTTATATATCGATATACCGGATTATGCCGGAATAATTTCTGAGATTACCGGATATTTGGCACAAGAAGGTATCAGCATTACAAACATAAGGATCATTGAAACCAGGGAAGAGATATACGGTGTGCTGGTCATCAGTTTCCAAACGGATGTTGATCGCATAAAAGCTGCGGAGTGTATTTCAAGATATACAGATTATGAAACGATCCTGGCATAATAATATAGGGAAGGATGGTTTTATGAATACTAAAAAATTACAAACAAAAATCCAAACATTGCGTGGTTCGATTGCCATACCTGGAGATAAGTCGATCTCCCATCGTTCGATAATGTTTGGAGCCCTTGCCGAAGGGGAAACGACAGTAACTAATTTTCTTCCGGGAGCTGATTGTTTAAGTACGATTTCCTGTTTTAAGCAGCTTGGAGTCCATATTGAACAAGATGGCCAGCACGTCAAAATTGAAGGCAAAGGTTTTAATGGATTAAAGGAACCTGAATCAGTACTGGATGTCGGAAATTCTGGTACCACGATCAGGTTAATGATGGGCATATTGGCAGGACAGGATTTTTCAGCCGTTTTGGCAGGTGACGAATCGATAGCCAAACGTCCAATGACCCGGGTAGTCAACCCTCTACGTCAGATGGGAGCAACCATTGATGGCCGAAAAGGAGCCGAATATACCCCTCTCGCCATAAGAGGAGGCAAATTACAAGGGTTTCGCTACGAATTGCCTGTAGCGAGTGCACAGGTGAAATCTGCGATAATCTTGGCTGGTTTACAGGCAGAAGGTGAAACGATCATTATCGAACCAGAAGAGACCCGTGATCATACAGAACGAATGATCCAGGAGTTTGGCGGTAAAATCGAAAAGGACGGCCATACGATTAAAGTAAGCGGAAATCAAGTCTTCAAAGGGACGGCCATCCATGTGCCGGGTGATATTTCTTCGGCAGCTTTCTTCATGGTGGCTGCAGCGATTACGGAAAATAGTGAAGTGGTATTAAAGAATGTGGGCCTTAATTCGACAAGGACTGGAATCATCGAAGTCATGAAATCGATGGGGGCTGATATCACGATAGAGAAGAAGACGAGCGAGGGAGAACCTGCAGGTGACATCACGGTCAGAAGCTCCCGATTAAAAGGAACGACCATCAGCGGTGATTTAATTCCCCGTCTCATCGATGAAATACCGGTAATTGCACTTCTGGCGACACAGGCAGAAGGGATAACGACGATCAAGGATGCAGCAGAATTAAAAGTGAAAGAGACGAATCGAATTGATACTGTTGCAAATGAGCTTTCCATCCTGGGGGCAGATATAACCCCGACAGCAGACGGATTGATCATCAAAGGCCGTAAAGCCCTGAATGGAGGTATGGTTACAAGCCATGGGGATCATCGTATCGGGATGATGCTTGCTGTAGCGGCTTTGATAACGGATGGGGAAGTGGAACTTGCCGACCCTGATGCCATCGATGTATCATATCCACAATTTTTTGGGCATTTGACGCAATTGATAAAGTAAATATAAAAAAAGTTTACATACCTTATTTGGTCTGTAAACTTTTTTTAAATGCTTAAAAGTGTTGAAAGCGCTAACATCAGGGGTATTTTGTACCTGAATTGATCATGAAAATAATGAAAAAGGGGTTCAAGATCAAAAAGGAGATTTACCGTAGCGTGGAGAATTAACTAGTAACCTTTTTTTAATGAGAATGGGAGGGGACTTCATCGATGGAATACAAGGCTGCAGTATGGTAAACTAATGAATACTGTTTACTATGCATCTCGCGATTACAAGGTATTTTGTTCTTAATGGCAGAGTATATTACATTATGGCGTGAGTGTGTATGACTAGGGACCAAGTCTATCATGCAAAAGGAAGGATTCAACAATGAACACAGTGGAACAAGTTATACAGCATTTAAAAAAAGGGGAATTAACAGAAGCTCTTAAACATATAAATCGAATTAAATCATCAGAGTCAGCAGAGGACATTTTATTGCTGGCCGAAGAAATGCTCCAGCTTGGCTTTGCGGAAGAGGCAAAGGATCTTTTTGAACATCTGCTGCAACTCTATCCCGATGAAGGAGAATTGATTGTTTCGTTGGCGGAAATCCTAATTGATATGGACCAGGAAGATGAAGCGATGCTGATGCTTGAAAAAGTAAGTGCAGATGATGAAGTATATCCAAGTGCTTTGCTTTTGGAAGCGGACCTTTATCAATTGCAGGGGATGGATGAGGTCAGCGAACGGAAATTACTGCAGGCTAAGGAAATGCTTCCAGAAGAGATCATCATTGATTTTGCACTAGCTGAACTGTTCTTTCATCAAGGCAGGGATCAGGAAGCCATTGCAAATTACATAAAGGTTTTGGAACAGGAACAAGAAATCGCTGGTGTTAATGTCAATCAGAGGCTTGCTGAAGCATTAAGCAGCTCGGGCAAGTTCGAGGAGGCCCTTCCGCACTTTGAGAAGGCCTTGAAGGACGGACTTGAAATCAATACTCTATTTGAATATGCATTTACAGCTTTTCAGGCAGGTCTTTATGAGACAGCCGTACGAAAGTTTATTGAACTGAAAGAATTAGATCATGAATATCATTCACTATATTTGTACCTGGCAAAGAGTTATGAACATCTTGAAGATCTCGAAAATGCCTTGAAAACGGTCAAAGAAGGAATCAAGGCTGATGAATTCAATAAGGAACTTTACTTCTTCGGTGGTAAAATAGCCTTGAAAAGCGGGCTTGACGAAGAGGCTGAAAATCTATTTAAAGAAGCACTTGCCATTGATCCGGGATATCTGGAAGCTGCACTTACCCTTTTGAAATTGTATATGCACCAAGAAAGGTATGAAGATGTATTGGAGTGTATAGGTGAAGTAAGGCGATATGGAGAGGATGATCCTCAGTTTGATTGGATTGCTGCTGTATCTTATCAACATACCGAACAATTTAAAGAGTCATTAACCAGCTATCATAAAGCATATAATTCATTCAAGAGCAATCAAGATTTCCTTGAAGATTATGGTTTCTTTTTAATTGAAGAAGGAGACAGAGCCACATCTAGAGAAGTATTTAATAAGCTGCTTGAGATGAATCCGGCGAATGATGAGTATGCAATGATCTTGGAGCGGCTAGGTGAAAGCACAGAGGAAATGTAGATAAGTGAAATAAAACTAAATCAAGACAGAGGAGGGAATTCATGGTGGCTGCCCCTGTTTCTGTGAATGAGAAGAAGGATTTTATTCGGTGGTTCTTAAATCATTATCAACTGAAACGAAGAGAATGCGTGTGGATATTGAATTACTTAATGAGTCATGATCAACTGATGAAAAAGGTTCATTTTGTAGAAAATGCACAATATTGCCCACGTGGACTGATCATGTCGACACATTGTGTGGATGAGGTCCCTTTCAGGTTCTATAAGTCCAATATCATGACGACCGATGCAGAGAAATCTTTTCATGATATCCGTTTAAATCGGGACGAAGACATTTATATTCAGCTTAATTTTAAATCGTCTTACTCTTCCTATCAATATGCAGCGGTACTCGAGCATAATCCCTTCATGCCGAAATCGACGGCATCGAATGAAAAAGATCAGCTGCTAGCTGAACAATTTTTAGAAAGAAGCATGTTGTATTTTCAAAGGGACCGTCTTCTTAAGGAAATCGATGAAGCACTTGATAAGCATGATGAACAAGCATTTAAGGATTTAACCGAACAATTGAATCAATTGAAAGTACTTGGATGAAATAAATTGACCTTTCCTTAAACAGGAAAGGTTTTTATTTTTTATAAAATA
Source organism: Peribacillus sp. SRI_006 (assembly GCF_057586375.1). NCBI lineage: Bacteria > Bacillati > Bacillota > Bacilli > Caryophanales > Bacillaceae > Peribacillus > Peribacillus sp. SRI_006. The sequence goes on from NZ_JBYCZT010000007.1 coordinate 94,667, forward strand.
TTGATAAAATCCACATTTTTGTAAAGACTATGGGTATATGGTAAAGATGTTATAAAAATAATGGTAAAATGATAAGGAGTTGATTCAAAAATCGGGAGTGAAGAAAAAACATGAAGTGGACAGCAAAAGATCTTGACATGTATATGCAATCAAAAGAGTATGTGGATACCGTTTTGATTCCTTTGGTTCCCCTATCTTTTAAAGGGCAAATGAAGCAAACGGGCTCAATGAATGAATTTCTTACCATTTTAAGCTTGGAAATTGAAAAGCAGATGAAAGGCAGAATTCTTTTATTGCCGACATTTCATTATTTAAGTGATGAAATGGATAAGGTTGAACGGTTAAAGCGTTGGGCCAATGAAGTGAAAGAAAATAATTTCGAGCATGTTTTCTTACTTACATCGGATTTCGAGTGGAAAAAAGAAGAGCGGGAATTAGAAAATAATTTAGTATGGATTCCTGCCATTCCCTTGGAGGGGCTTGAAATTGAACAAGCAAGGGAAATGATTAACCAGCAAGTTCTCCAAATCCTTGATATTTTCTCTTATAATTGGAAAAATGAAAAAAAGTAGGATTTTTCGCATTATTTGACACATAGTTGCCACCTTTTGGGTTTTACAAATATTGACCTTGGTAAATTATTGAGATATCATGGAAATGTCCTAGTTTTATAGTGTCGCTATTTATTGGTCCTTTGGGCTCTCAGTATAGTAATAGAGGGGGGGAAAACGCATGAGCAAGCATAATGTTTCACGACGTCAATTCCTTAATTACACACTTACTGGCGTTGGTGGATTTATGGCGGCCGGTATGTTGATGCCTATGGTTAGGTTTGCAATTGATCCTGTATTATCAGCTGATAAAGGCGGGGATTACGTTGCAACTAAGCAAAAGGTAGGTGAACTCACTACCGAACCAACCCGTGTCGACTTTAGTTTTAAACAGGTCGATGGGTGGTATGAGTCTGAAGAAACAAATACAGCTTGGGTTTACAAAACGGATGATGGTAAGATCGTTGCTTTATCTCCAATCTGTAAACATTTAGGCTGTACGGTAGGGTGGAATACGGATAAGACTAATCCGAATCAATTTTTCTGTCCTTGCCATTACGGCAGGTATACGAAAGATGGGGTGAATGTGAAAGGGACACCGCCAGTTTCACCATTGGATGTCTTTGACACGAAAGAAAAAGATGGAATACTTTATTTGGGTCAACTAAAACCGCACGGGGAGGCGTAAACATTGCTAACAAAGTTATATGACTGGGTGGACGAGCGTTTAGATATTACGCCGTTATGGCGGGATATTGCTGACCATGAGGTTCCTGAACATGTTAACCCCGCACATCATTTTTCTGCATTCGTATATTGTTTTGGTGGGTTAACTTTCTTTATTACGGTCATCCAAATCTTGTCAGGCATGTTCTTGACGATGTACTATGTCCCGGACATTAAAAACGCTTGGGAATCTGTTTATTATTTGCAAAATGAAGTTGCCTTCGGTCAAATTGTCCGTGGTATGCATCACTGGGGAGCAAGTCTAGTTATCGTTATGATGTTTTTACATACTCTTCGTGTCTTCTTCCAGGGAGCTTACAAAAAACCGCGTGAATTGAACTGGATGGTCGGCGTATTGATTTTCTTCATCATGCTGGCATTAGGCTTGACTGGTTATTTATTGCCATGGGATATGAAAGCGCTATTCGCAACGAAAGTTACGTTGACAATTGTCGAATCGGTACCGTTGATGGGACCGGCACTCAAGACATTGATAGCAGGAGATCCAACCATTGTTGGAGCACAGACATTGACACGATTCTTTGCAATTCATGTATTCTTCCTGCCAGCAGCATTGTTTGCTTTACTAGCGGCTCATTTCCTGATGATCCGAAAACAAGGTATTTCAGGTCCGCTATAAAAGAATGGTGAACCAAAAACCAAAAAAACCTTTTCATAAAGGAGGGGAATTGTTCAATGCATCGTGGGAAAGGTATGAAATTCGTAGGTGACTCGCGTATCTCCGCGGACCGTAAACCGAATATTCCGAAAGATTATTCAGAATATCCTGGGAAAACTGAAGCATTTTGGCCTAATTTCCTTTTAAAAGAATGGATGGTAGGAGCTGTATTTCTTGTAGGCTACCTTTGCCTGACAATCGCACATCCGTCACCATTGGAAAGGATAGCAGATCCAACAGATACAGGGTATATTCCGCTGCCGGACTGGTATTTCCTATTCCTTTACCAATTACTTAAGTATACCTATGCTTCAGGTCCTTATAATGCTATCGGGTCCATGGTAATACCCGGCTTGGCTTTCGGAGCGTTGCTCTTGGCACCTTTTCTAGATCGTGGTCCAGAGCGGAGCCCGGCGAAACGTCCTTTTGCTGTAGGCTTCATGCTATTGGCAATGGCCGGCGTTTTCTATCTAACATGGGAGTCCGCAGCCCATCACGATTGGGAAGCTTCCAAGAAGCAAGGAGCCATCGTGGAAGGTGCAGACATTGATAAAGAGAGCGATGGGTATAAACTGATGGATTCTAATGGCTGTATTAGCTGTCACGGAGCAGAATTAACTGGTGGAGCAGGAGCGCCAAGCTTAATTGACACTGGATTGAAGCCAGAAGAAATTTCTAAAATCGCAGTCAAAGGCCAGGGTGCCATGCCAGCTGGCATGTTCAAAGGTACAGATGAAGAACTGAAAACATTAGCTGAATTTGTATCTGGTTTATCGACAAAGTAATATAGCCATAAACTTCAATTTCTTTCATAGGCTGCAAATAAAGCTGACGACTACGGTTGTCGGCTTTTTTATTGGTAAATTGAAGCGTATATGAGGAATTTGAAATGAATACTTGGTTTTCTGGTTGATGGCCTGTAAAATGAATATACTTGAGAATGTAAGTGAGGGTAAAAGAATGAATGTTATTTACAGTTTGCTTGCAAACCGGCAAATGCTCGCTTTGTTATTATTAATAAATATATTCGGTACTGCCTATGGATATTATTGGTATGGTAGTCAATTGGAAAACACTCCGGCGATTTTTTTGGCATTTGTGCCGGACAGCCCGACAGCTAGCCTGTTTTTTGTATTTGTTTTATTGGGGTTCCTGTTAAGAAGGAATTTCGGACTTATGGAAGCATTGGCGATCATAACACTATTCAAATATGGAATATGGGCGGTTGCAATGAATTTGATGACCTTCGTGACAACCGGTTCATTGCCATGGGAAGGTTATATGTTAATGGCTTCTCATTTGGGGATGGCGATACAAGGGGTATTATATGCACCATTTTATCGAATAAAACCTTGGCATTTGATAGTGGCAGGGATTTGGACCATACATAATGACATAATCGATTATGTTTTCGAAATGATGCCAATTTATCGTGATTTATTGGTATATATGAATTCGATAGGTTATTTCACTTTTTGGCTCAGTATACTATCCATTTTTGTCGGCTGGTACTTTGGATATAGAAAAAAGCGGACCACCCTATCCTTCATCCATTAAAAAGTTAACTCTAAATACAGCTTTGTAAAAGCAGGGTTAACTTTTTTATGATGAACGAGGTCTACTCATGTTTTTTCTTTCATATCGTTTTAGTAGAGATATGAGGAGGGACGAGTAGCATGTTGAAAAAATTCATATTAACCATTGCTGTTTTATTTGTCGTCTTACATTTCCCTGTCTATGCAGAATCCTCTTCAAGTTTGGAGCAATTAGATAACATTTCCGATAGAGCCTTGGAAATGACCAAGTTGAAGCGATATGGAGATTCGGAAAAGATGCTGACGTTTTTTTCTGACCGGTTTTTAAAAGAGACAGCGAAAGAGCAGATCCTTGACATGGACGAACTTCGAATTATCACTGTAGCTCATAATGAGGCGTTGATGACAATAAAGGATATGAACAAGGGAGATTCCGAAAAGGTTAATTCTGTTACAAAGTTCCGGCTTGTTGTTGATGCGGTCAAGTCCACCCATCAGCCTCTTTGGACAGAGATGGAGGATCAAATGATGAATTCTTTCCAGCAGACAAAGAATGCCGCGATCAATCAAGACACAATTACCTTCAATAGCCAATTGAACTTATTCCTATCACAATATGAAATGATATATCCAAGCTTGAAAGTCGACCTTTCTAAAGAAACGATGCAGCAACTGGACACGAGGATTCAATACATCAACCAATACCGTCCGGAGGTAATCAGTGATGGAGAAAGTCAGAAGGAACTGGATGCGTTGCAAAACGAACTAACTTCCATTTTTGATGATATGGGTGAAGATGATGCAGATCCTTCCCTTTGGTGGGTCATCATATCGACAGGCTCAATCATTATCATGACGCTTTCTTATGTAGGCTGGAGAAAATATAAAGGTGATAGGGAAAAACCAAGGAAAGAACATAATGATTAAATAGACAGGGGAAGAGAACACTATATTTGACACGGTTGCCTTCAATCCATAGAATTAAGAGTAATAATAGTTATAGGAGGATACCATGTATTTCATTTATTTGGCGATTATCATTTTAATCCCGATTTATGCACAAATGAAAGTGAAAAGCACATATAAAAAATATTCAAAGGTATCGGCCTCTTCCGGTATGAGCGGTGCTGAGACGGCGCGGGCCATTTTAGATCAAAATGGACTGTTCAATGTCAGGGTCGAAGAGACACCTGGAATGCTTTCGGACCATTATGACCCAAGGGATAAAACGGTGCGTTTATCATCGGATAACTATCACGGCCATTCAGTTGCCGGTGTAGCGGTAGCAGCCCATGAAGTTGGACATGCGATTCAAGATAAAGAAGCCTATGCATTCTTGCGTTTCCGTCATGCATTAGTACCGGTAGCTAATTTTGGCTCTAACATATCTTGGATTTTGATTTTAATCGGGATGTTAGCTTCAATTCCTCAGTTGCTATTGGCGGGTATCGTATTTATGGCAGCCGCTGTATTGTTCCAAGTGATTACCCTGCCGGTTGAATTCAATGCCTCTTCTAGGGCGATGGATCAACTCGTTTCCGCCGGGGTCATCCGGAACGATGAAGAACGGGAAACGAAAAAAGTATTAAGTGCCGCTGCGATGACTTATGTTGCTGCCGCTCTTGTAGCCGTACTGGAATTAGTTCGTCTTCTGCTTATGTATACAGGAATGAGGGAAGAAGATTAATGAGAAAAGGACACCATCTTGGGATGGGGTCCTTTTTTCATTTTTAAGAGTATTTGCTGCACATTGCTAATAAAATTCAGTTGGACAGGGCAACATTCATAAGGGTTGCATTCAATCGGTATGTACAGTCAATGGATCACCTTTCAATGGGATTCTTGTTCTCATCAAGGGTAAAGCCCTCACCCAATACGTCATGAACTTCACTGACTGATACAAATGCATGAGGGTCCACAGAAGTTATGGCATTTTTTAAGCGGACTAACTCATTTTTCCCAACAACACAATAGAGGACTTCCCGGTCATTGCGTGTAAAGGACCCATAGCCCCTTAATACAGTTACGCCCCGCTCCATATCATTCATGATTTTTTCGGCAATTTCCTTGTTTTTATCACTAATGATCATTGCACCTCTAGCAGCATAGGCTCCTTCTTGCATAAAGTCGATTACTCGGGCACCTATGAAAACGGCAACGAGGGTATACATCGCTTGCCGGTAATCCAGGTAGGTAAGGATCGATAGGCCAATGACGACGGCATCAAAGATGAACATGGTCCGACCCATGCCAATACCTAAGTAACGATGGGCAAAACGGGCAATGATATCCACTCCGCCCGTTGTACCGCCGTAACGAAAAATGATGCCCAGCCCGACACCGACCGAGACCCCGGCAAACAATGCCACAAGCATCAAATCATTACCGAGATTGATTTCAAATTCGTATCTCTCGAAAACCCATAGCCAAACGGAGAGGCCAACCGTTCCGATAATCGTATAAAAGAAAGATGTGCGACCTAAATATTTCCACCCGATTAAAAATAAGGGAATATTCAAAATCAAATTAGAATAAGAAGGATTTATCCCGATAAGTTGATATATAATCAAGGTGAGGCCGGTGAATCCGCCCTCGGCCAAGTTGTTCTGCATGTTAAAATGCACAAGGCCAAAAGCGAATATTCCAGCCCCAAAAAGGATAAATATGATGTTTTTCAATTTTAAGCCCAAAAGCATGTCCCATACCTCCAAAGGTTTGCATAGCATCAATTTACTTATTATAACTAATTAACCAACTATGGGCAATTTTGATTCCAAACGTATCTGTTGTCATCTGTTTCACTTTTAGCTAACATGGAGAAGGTATGATGTTTGAAAACGAAAATCAAGAATGGGTGACTCATATGGAAAAGCAAAAGACGATCCAACAAATGCAAGCGGAAGTCGACCGATACATAGGACAATTTAAAGAAGGATATTTCAGCCCTCTGGCCATGCTCGCCCGCATGTCTGAAGAACTTGGGGAATTGGCTAGGGAAGTCAATCATTACCATGGTGAAAAACCAAAGAAGGCGACAGAGGAAGAGAATACCATTGAAGCGGAATTGGGGGACATGCTTTTTGTGTTGATTTGTTTTGCCAATTCTTTAGGGATTGATCTTCAAAACTCGCATGATTTGGTCATGGAAAAATTCACAACCCGCGATAAAGATAGATGGACAAGAAAAGAAGAGGAAATGGAGGAGGAAGGTAAAGATGAGTAAAGTGAAAGTGATTGTAGCAGGTCCACGAGGCAGAATGGGAAATGAAGCGGTGAAGCTTGTACATAGGACAGAAGGGTTTGAATTGGCAGCTGTCATAGATCGCAAGCATAACGGGGAAAGCCTTTCCGCAATAGAAGGTTTTCACGGGATTGAAGCACCGGTTTTTTCTGATATAAATGAATGCTTTTCTTCTGTAGAGGCAGACGTATTGATCGATTTGACCACACCGGAAGTGGGCATGTTCCATACAGAAACGGCACTTAATCATGGCATCCGCCCTGTAGTGGGAACGACTGGTTTTACAAAAGAAGATTTAGCAAAGCTGGATTCATTGACAAAAGAAAAAGGCATTGGTTGCATCATCGCGCCAAACTTTGCAATTGGCGCCATTTTGATGATGAAGTTTTCCCAAATGGCCGCAAAGTATTTCCCGGATGTGGAAATCATAGAAATGCACCATGATCAAAAACTGGATGCACCTTCTGGAACTGCTTCCAAAACGGCAGACATGATTGCAGCGGTACGTGAAACAAAACAACAGGGGCACCCTAATGAAAAAGAAACCATCCAGGGGGCAAGAGGTGCAAATGTAGATGGCATGCATATCCACAGTGTCCGTCTACCGGGACTCGTTGCCCATCAACAGGTGCTTTTTGGAAGTGATGGAGAGCTATTGACGGTTAGGCATGATTCCTTTAATCGAGCTTCCTTCATGTCAGGAGTCAAACTTGCTGTTGATACCGTCATGAAATTGGATGTTCTTGTATACGGCTTGGAAAATATTATTGAATAGGGATCAGGAGGATTTATTATGAAAATTGCCTTAATTGCCCATGATATGAAAAAAGAAGATATCATTCAATTTGTGACAGCCTATAAAGATGTATTTGAGCAGCATGAATTATTTGCAACAGGTACGACTGGGAAACGAATCATGGAAGAAGTATCACTGCCTGTCCATCGTTTTCATTCAGGACCTCTTGGCGGAGATCAGGAAATAGGTGCAATGATTGCACGCGGAGAAATGGACATGGTCCTATTTTTCCGCGATCCTTTGACATCACAGCCGCATGAACCTGATGTATCTGCGCTTATCCGCCTATCAGATGTATATGAAATTCCCTTGGCAACAAATATGGGCACTGCAGAAGTGCTCATACAAGGTTTAAAACATGGGTATATGGACTGGCTAAAACTACGGCAAAAACAAGGTGAGATAAATGATAAACAAAAGTAATATAGATATCCTGGCTTTCGGGGCACATGCTGATGATGTTGAAATCGGTATGGGTGGCACAATCGCTAAATATGTGCAACAAGGCAGGAAAATTGTCATTTGTGATTTGACAAAAGCTGAAATGTCGTCCAATGGAACCGTTCCACTGCGGCAAGAGGAAGCCGATAAGGCTGCTGAAATCCTTGGGGTGAAGAGGATTTCCCTTAATCTACCCGACAGGGGACTATACATGAAGGCGGAATACATAAACCAAATCATCACGGTCATTCGCCAATATAAACCTGCACTTGTATTTGCACCATTTTTGGAAGATCGCCATCCCGATCATGGTAACTGTGCCAAATTAGTCGAGGAAGCAGTTTTTTCGGCAGGAGTAAGAAAGTATATGGAAGAAGAAGGTCTGAGTTCCCATCGTATCCAAAATATGCACTATTATATGATCAATGGGTTTCACAAACCGGACTTCGTCGTGGATATCACGTCTACAATATCGAAAAAGCTGGATAGCCTTAGGGCATATGGGAGCCAATTCGAAAAAAGTCAGGTATCTGTAGAAACACCGTTAGTTAATGGCTATATCGAGACTGTAGAGGCACGGGAGCGGATGTTTGGCAAAGAAGTGGGTGTCGCCTTTGCGGAGGGATTCATGACAAAAAAACCGTTACTGATCGATGCCGACTTGTTAGGAGAATAATAATCTTATGAAATTAAAAATTGGAATTACCTGTTACCCGACAGTTGGGGGTTCTGGTGTCGTAGCAACTGAATTAGGTAAGATGCTTGCAGAAAAGGGACATGAAATACATTTCATTTCTTCAAGCATCCCTTTTCGCTTAAATAAGATGTACTGTAATATTTTTTATCACCAGGTTGAAGTGAACTCATATTCAGTCTTTCAATATCCGCCATATGACTTGGCGCTTGCGAGCAAGATGGCGGATGTCGTAAAACGGGAAAAATTAGATATCCTTCACGTTCACTATGCAATTCCACATGCTGTTTGTGCGATCCTTGCAAAGCAGATGTCAGGTAATGAAGTAAAGATCGTAACGACACTGCATGGTACGGATATCACCGTTTTGGGCCAGGATCCCTCATTGACCAATTTGATTAAATTCGGCATAGAGCAATCAGATGTCGTTACAGGAGTATCTAATTCCCTTGTTCAGCAAACGCACGAATTAATCGCGCCGGATAAGGAAATCAAAACCGTTTATAATTTCATTGATGAAAGAGAGTACCATAAATCCGATTCAGATTACCTTAAGGATGAATACGGAATCAGGGAAGATGAAAAAGTGATCATACATGTTTCGAATTTCCGTTCGGTCAAGCGAGTGAAAGATGTCATCCAGGCGTTTTATTTAACTCAAAAGAAAATGCCTGCAAAGCTACTGCTCGTAGGAGATGGGCCGGAAGTGACAACCGTATTGAAATTGGCTAAAGATCTTGGAATCGATGATGCGGTCTTGTTCCTTGGTAAGCAGGATAACCTTGCGGAATTATATTCAATCAGTGATTTGATATTTCTGTTATCGGAAAAAGAGAGTTTCGGACTTGTGCTGCTCGAGGCGATGGCATGTGGAGTTCCTTGTATCGGGACGAATATCGGGGGAATACCTGAAGTCATCGTTGATGGGGAGACTGGTTATATTTGTGAATTGGGAGATGTCAAAATGGTTGCTGAAAAAGCGGTTGGACTTTTAAGCGACCCGAGTTTACATAAACGCTTTTCTGAAGCTGCGCTGGAAAGGGCCAATACTGATTTCCATAGTGATACGGTTATGTCAGAGTATGAAGCCATCTACATTCAAGCACTTGAAGGTAAATCCATGGAATAGGGAGGAGACGCTGATGGATCGGTTATTCTTGAAATCAGTACCCATTCTGGAATTGATTGAAGAAGCAGGATATGAGGCTTATTTCGTTGGCGGCTCTGTAAGGGATTATATCCTTGGCAGGACAATAAACGATGTGGACATCGCTACTTCCGCAACACCCCAGGAAATCAAAAGGATTTTTCCTAATACGGCTGATATCGGAATCGACCACGGTACAGTGCTTGTCATTACGGATATGGGTACATACGAAATTACGACGTTTAGAACGGAAAGCGGGTATTCGGACTTTCGCAGGCCCGATGCCGTAAAGTTTGTCCGTTCTTTGACCGAAGATTTGCAAAGAAGAGATTTTACCATGAATGCAATAGCAATGGATAAGACCGGAAAGATCATCGATCCATTTAATGGTAAGCGCGATTTGGTACAAAAAAGGATTATCACAGTTGGTAACCCGCATGAAAGGTTTCATGAAGATGCATTGAGAATGATGCGTGCTTTAAGGTTCGTCAGTCAACTTGATTTTGAACTGGATCAAGAAACCTTTGATTCCCTTAAAGAGAACGCCCAGAACATCAGTGAAATCGCTGTCGAAAGAATCCTGGTTGAATTTGAGAAACTAGCGGCCGGCTCCAATAAGATAAAGGCTTTCTCACTCTTGCTGGAAAGCGGATTATATCAATACCTGCCTCTATTCTCAAGTAAAAAAGATCATCTGATGGACTTACTGAACCTGCCGCTTCATCAACTGAATGCGGCAGAGATATGGTCTATCATCATGATTCACACAAAGGATCAAGAAATCGAAGAGGCTTTGAGGGCATGGAAGCTGCCATTGAAAACGATAAGAAACGTTCAACGTACGATAAAGCTGGTGAAGAGTAAGGAACCATCAGCCATCGATGTATTTCAGGCAGGTCATGGCATAACGGTACAAGCTGCTAAAGTCAGAGCTGCACTGAATGCCGGGAATGTATCGGATGCTGAAGAGAATGCACACCAACGCTACAATGAACTTATTATAAAACAAATGTCGGATCTTGCCGTCACGGGGACGGATTTATTGATTTGGCATCAAGAGAAGCCAGGTCCATGGGTCAAGGAATACTTGGAAAAAATATTGAAAGCTGTCTTGAATGAAGAATTAAGAAATGATAAAGAAGAAATTAAGAGGTGGCTGGTGAAATGCAATCTGAGTTAAGAACAAAGCTGATGGAAGCCCTCTCAAAAGCGGATGGTGCGTTTATATCCGGTCAGGAAATTGCTGAATACATTGGCTGTTCGCGCACAGCGGTCTGGAAGCATATAGAAGACCTGCGCAGTGAAGGATATAATGTCGAAGCTGTTAGGAAAAAAGGCTACCGGATCATATCGGCGCCGGAAAAAGTGTCCGAGAGCGAAATACAACTTGGCTTGGAAACAAAAACGATCGGCAAGATGATCCATTATCAGGAAACTGTTGAATCCACTCAAAAAATTGCGCATCAACTAGCAAATGAAGGCGTTCAGGAGGGAACCCTCGTCGTTGCCGAGGAGCAGTTATCCGGCAAAGGAAGGCTAATGAGATCTTGGCATTCCCCAAAATTCAGCGGGATATGGATGAGTCTGATCCTAAGACCGAAAATTCCGATTCATGAGGCGCCGCAACTTACATTATTGGCCGCGGTCGCTGTAGCTCAGGCTATAGAGGATACCACTGATTTGAAGCCGCAGATAAAGTGGCCGAATGATATTTTGGTGAATCGCAAGAAAGTGGTGGGCATCCTGACGGAGATGCAGGCGGAGTCAGATAGAATCCATTCTGTCATTATCGGAATTGGAATGAATATCAATCAGCAATTGGAGGATTTTCCTGAAGAACTGCAGGAAAAAGCGTCCTCCCTACTCATAGAAAGTGGAGGGACGATTTCAAGGTCCAGGGTCATTCAACGAGCATTATTTCGTCTTGAAAATCTGTACGAACTCTATTTAGATCAAGGGTTCATGCCTATAAAGGATTTATGGGAGAGTTATGCGATCAGTCTTGGACAGGTAATCAAAGCCAGTACCGTTAATGACATGATTGTCGGTAAAGCATTGGGCATAACGGATTCAGGCGTTTTACTTCTCGAAGACGAAAAAGGTACCGTACATTCCATATATTCTGCTGATATTGAAATTCAGTAGATTTTTGTCAAATTCGTGAAAATTAAATAGAAAATTTCAAATTTGCTTGATATAATGCAAGTGGGCAGTATCTCATGTGAACTGCACCCCCATAAATACCAAATTATTTGAAAATCTGCCTTGATCCAGAGAACTGGACTGGGACGGAGGGATGAAACTTCTGATGAAACAAAGGGATTGACTAAAAAGCTAAGTGCTGTTTATTGATCGAATTGTGGCTTTTCATGCCATTTTTCGTAGCGAAACAGATACTTTTTTAGTCAGTCCTTTTTTTGCGCATGAATGTATAGACACCAGTTTTCGCTGATGTTTTCATCTCCTCCATTAAAAGGAGGAAACGTAATGAAATTGTCCGGAGATTTTTTGAAGATGAAACAAAATCAAGAGAAGATTGTCATGCTCACGGCTTATGATTACCCGTCAGCAAAGTTAGCCGAACAATCAGGTGTAGACATGATTTTAGTCGGTGATTCTTTAGGAATGGTCGTATTGGGGTATGACTCAACGATTCCAGTTACGGTGAATGACATGATCCATCATACAAAGGCAGTAAAACGCGGGGCACCAAATACATTTGTCGTGACGGATATGCCCTTTATGAGCTATCACCTATCTATGGATGAAACACTGAAGAATGCAGCCCGGATCATGCAGGAAGGTCATGCGGACGCCGTGAAGCTCGAGGGAGCGGATGATGTTGTTGAAAAAATATCAGCATTGACAAAGGCAGGGATCCCGGTTGTAGCCCATCTTGGCTTGACTCCTCAATCCGTCGGTGTTCTGGGCGGATATAAAGTGCAAGGTAAAGATGCAGAAAGTGCAGCACAACTCTTGGAAGATGCGAGAAAGTGTGAAGCGGCAGGGGCGATGCTAGTAGTTTTTGAATGTGTTCCATATCAAGTGGGGGAACTCGTCACACGGAACCTCGAAATTCCAACCATTGGAATTGGAGCAGGTGCAGAAACGGATGGTCAAGTCCTCGTTTACCATGATGTCATCAAGTATGGGGTAGACCGGCTAGCGAAATTTGTAAAAGTTTATGGAGATGCAAATGAACTGATTGGCCAATCGATTACAAGCTTTGTGAATGAAGTGAAATCTAAAGATTTTCCGTCGGAAGAACATACATTCACGATGAAGGAAGAGCAGCTTTCTGAACTTTACGGAGGAAAAAGATGAAAACTTTTACATCAGCAGCTGATTTGCAATTGGCACTTAGAGAGGAAAAAAACAATCACAAAAGCATTGGCTATGTAGCGACAATGGGGTTTTTGCATGAGGGGCATGCAACCCTTTTGGAAAAGGCCCGCAAAGAGAATGATATTGTGGTATTGAGTATTTTTGTAAATCCGATGCAGTTTGGACCGAATGAGGATTTTGAAACATATCCGCGGGATTTGGAACGGGATGAAAATGTCGCAGCCAATGGCGGAGTGGATTATCTCTTCTATCCAACAGTCCATGAAATGTACGGTGAAGAACCATCTGTGAAAGTTGTTGTCCAAAGCAGGACGGATGTTTTATGCGGGAGACAAAGGCCTGGACACTTTGATGGTGTAGCGACAGTCTTAACGAAATTCTTCAATATCATCCTTCCCGATAGAGCTTACTTTGGTAAGAAGGATGCCCAGCAAGTCGCCGTGATAGATGGACTGATCAAAGACTTCAATTTCCCTATCCAGCTTGTTGCTGTAGATACCGTACGCGAGGAAGATGGGTTAGCGAAGAGTTCGCGAAATGTGAACCTATCAGATCCAGAACGCATGGAGGCTAAAGAGCTGTACCAAAGTTTATTGAAGGCCAAAGAGGCGGTTGAATCAGGTGAAAGAAATGCAGCTACCGTCACGGCTCTAATTAGTGAACATATTACTGCCCAAACAAGTGGCGTGATTGACTATATTGAAGTCTATCAATACCCGGAACTTAAACCACTTGAATCACTGGCAGGAAACATCATCATTGCAATGGCTGTAAAGTTCAAGCATGCAAGACTAATTGATAATATCACCTTATATATAGAATAAATCATAAGATCAGGGGGAATTGAGATGTTTCGAACGATGATGAATGGAAAAATCCACCGTGCACGGGTAACTGAAGCTAATTTGAATTATGTAGGCAGCATTACGATTGATGAAGATATAATAGATGCGGTGGGGATTTTGCCTAATGAGAAAGTCGCCATCGTGAATAATAATAATGGTGCAAGGCTTGAAACGTATGTGATTGCGGGTGAACGGGGCAGCGGTGTCGTGTGTTTGAATGGAGCGGCAGCTAGACTGGTGCAGCCGGATGATATCGTGATAATCATTTCTTATGTGATGGTTTCTGAGGATAAACTGGGAGATCACAAACCAAAAGTTGCGATCATGGATGAATACAATAAAATCATTGATTTAATTTCAAACGAACCTGCAGCTACAATCATGTAACCGGAGGGCCGGCACATGTGCATGAAACATGCATATAGGTGCCGGCCCTTTTCGTCTTTTGATGAACGGCTTGTTTCCTTTATTACGATTATTATGGTATAAAAAAGATAAGAGAATTCCATCAGGAAGTGGAGAAAGCGAAGTTTGAGGTGTACAATTCATGATGCAACGATATGTAGTGGTCGATTTGGAAACAACAGGGAATTCTCCGAAAAAAGGAGATAGGATTATTCAATTTGCTGGAGTGGTCATCGAAAATGACCAAATCGTGGATGAATACTCGACATTCATCCACCCTGGACAGGAAATTTCCTTGTTTATTGAAGAATTGACCGGAATAAGCAACGAGACGGTAAAAAATGCACCTGACTTTGAAGATGTTGCAGAAAATATTGCCCGGCTTATAGAAGGGGCTTGTTTTGTTGCCCATAATGTTTTATTTGATTTATCTTTTTTACAGGAAGAACTAGTGCGATGCGGGTTTGAGCCGTTTTATGGTTCCACCCTTGATACAGTGGAGTTAGCGAAAATATTAAAACCAACATCCGATGGATATAAGCTACACCAGCTGGCTAAAGAAGAAAACCTAGATCATTCCAGGCCCCATCAAGCGGATAGTGATGCATATGCCACCGCTTTATTATTGTTGGAATTGAAAAAAAAGCTGATGAATCTTCCAGTCATGACACTTAAACAGTTGTATCGATTATCTTATTCCTTACAAAGTGAGGTTTCCGAATTAATAGATGCTTGCATTGCAAGCAAACTTGCTAAAGCAGAAGTCCATTCACCTGATCTAATCACTTATAGGGGCCTTGCCTTTAAAAAGGCTGAACATGAAGGTGATCATAAAGACACGGGGTCTAAATTCCCGCTCGACAATGAGGAAAAAGTAGCCATGCTCCAAAGTGCATTCCCTGCATTCGAAGCAAGAAGCGGACAACTTGATATGATGAACCTGATTCACAATTCTTTCGAAACCAGCCAGGATGCAATCATTGAAGCTGGAACCGGTATTGGTAAATCGATAGGTTATCTGCTTCCGGCCGTTTATTTTGCAAAAAAACATCAAAAACCTGTCGTCGTTTCGACGTATACGCTTCAGTTGCAGGACCAACTACTTCAAAACGAGGTTCCTAAGCTTAAGAAAATCCTTCCTTTTACCTTTCAAGCTGTTTTACTGAAGGGGAGAAGCAATTATTTGAGCTTGGCAAAGTTCGAAAGGGCTTTGCGTGAAAAGGAAGATAATTATGAAACGGCCTTAACGAAAATGCAGATATTGGTTTGGCTTACTGAGACCGTAACAGGTGATAAAGATGAATTGAACCTTACAAGCGGCGGTCAGCTATTTTGGAATAGGCTTCAAAGTGATGGTCTTACATACGCCGGTTTAAAACAGCCCTGGCTTGAATTGGATTTTTTTGAACGGGCAAAAAAAACAGCTGCAAAGGCGGATATCATCATTACTAACCATTCATTTTTAATGACGGATCTTCTTACGGAAGACGCCTTGATTCCCAAAAAAGGGTATTTGGTTCTCGATGAAGCACACCATTTGGAACAGGCTGCATCCAAACAGCTTGGGAGCAGGCTTAATTACATTTCGGTGAAGACGATTTTGAACAGACTAGGGACATCGGATCAAAAGCAATTATTATATAAATTGGACAGGATGCTTTTGAATAACGGACTGACGGCCGGGAAATCTTCACATGAATTGGATCAAAAGCTTAGTGATTTTTCGTATGAATTCGAACAGCTTTTTTATTACCTTTCCAATCAGGCGGAAAAACTTTCACGTTCTGTAAGTCCAAAACGGCTTTCATTCAAAATAGATGACGGAAGATGGGGAAAAGCGATTCTTGTCGCTGAGCGGTTGGTGGATTTATTAGGATACATCATCACGGAGTTAGAGAAAAGATTGGCCCTTTTATTGAATAATGAGTCCCCATTAGGGAAAAATTCATTATTTCACTTGAATGATATCGAGGTGCTGCTTGGACATTTACAGGATACCAGGGACTCCTTGCATGAGTTTTTCATCAAGCCGCATGAAGAAAATATTTATTGGCTTGATTATACGAATGCAGCACCTCAGCATGGGGTGACTTTGACGGTTCAGCCGATTGCAGGCAGTAAACGGCTATGGGATTCCTATTTCGGGCGCCAAAAAAGTGTGATCATGACATCGGCAACCCTTGTGGTGAAGGATTCTTTTAAGTATTTTAAGGAACAACTCGGATTAGAGAATGAGCCTATGCAGACAGCAAGTTTTCCATCACCCTTTCCTTATAAGAAACTCGTAAAGGTACTGGTTCCAAATGATCTACCAGATATCAATTGTTTATCGGTGGAGGAATTCTCCGAAACCGCTGCAAACCATATTATTGCTGCCGCTCAGGCAGCGAAAGGGAGAATGATGGTATTATTCACCTCGCATGAAATGCTGCGCGCAACCTATCATTCGGTCAAAGATTGTGGTGTTCTGGATGAGTTCACCCTGTTTGCACAAGGGATTTCTGGCGGAAGCCGGATGAGGCTGCTCAGGAATTTCCAAAACTTCGAGAAAGCGGTCCTGTTTGGGACAACAAGCCTATGGGAGGGCGTCGATATCCCTGGCGAGGATTTATCTTGTTTAATCATTGTCAGGCTGCCTTTTTCGCCACCGGATGAACCAGTGACAGCTGCAAAATGCCAACTTCTCGAGAAGCAGGGGCGCAATCCATTCTCTGAGTATTCATTACCCGAAGCCCTATTAAGGTTCCGACAAGGTTTCGGCAGGCTTATACGCACTCCAGAAGATAAAGGGATTTTGGTTATACTTGATCGCCGCATCATCACTGCTAAATATGGAACTGAATTTCAAAAGGCGATTCCGAAAGTGGACTGGCACCAAGGCACTATTTCAGAAATGGCTGAAATGATAGAAGAGTGGATTTAAAGGATCTTGATAATTCATTAATCCAGGAATTTTTATAATTTTTAAAGAAAAATAACCACTGAACTGGTATAATGTGATAGGTGGTAAAGCCTTCAAATCCTATTCATACCAGTGGTTGTTGACAATTTATTAAAATGGAGGGGCATTTTCATGGAAAGTAAAATCGAAGTAATTTCAACAGTCAGGTTGCAACATTCTCCTGATCTGTATAAAATTGTGGATTCCTTGAACCGAACATTGAAAAAAGATGATTTGATGTTCGGTCTGGCATTGGATTCCCAAGATCAAGAAAAAGCGATATTTACAATTTATCGTACATAGAAAGAAGGAAAAGCAGCTTTGAAAAAATGGTTGATTATTGCTTCTATCCTAGTCCTTTGTTTTATCGGATTTGTCAGCGGGGCATATATTAAAGCGTTGCAGCCTAAAAAAGAGGCTGGTAATGAGGCTTTTAAAAAGGCAAAGGAAGAGGGCGGCCTTGTTACCATGGAAGAATTCTACCTTTATAATGGGCAGGATTCATACTCTGTCATCATTGGTAAGGGGGAAAAAGGGACTAAAAAAATAGTCTGGCTTCCTGAGGACAAGAAGAAAGAAATAGTAGTGGAAAACTATAAAGATGGTAAATCAAAAAAAGAAATCATGAACATTGTCAAAGAAAAGCTTAATCCCCAAAAAATCATTTCGGTTAAGCTAGGCATGGAAAAGAACGTCCCGCTTTGGGAAGTAACGTATCTTGATGAATCCGAGCGCTTTAATTATGACTATTATGATTTTAAAACTGGGGAATGGCTAAAGTATTATCGAAGCATTTAGAATGGAGGATTAATTTAAAATGAAATTAGCGAACCGTGTTCAGTCATTAACGCCATCAACAACATTGGCCATTACGGCAAAAGCAAAGGAACTTAAGGCCCAAGGTTTAGATATAATTGGTTTGGGTGCAGGTGAACCAGACTATAATACGCCCAAACATATCATAGATGCAGCACTTCTTTCCATGAATGAAGGTCAAACTAAATACACGCCATCCGCTGGTCTGCCGAAGTTAAAAGAAGCAATTGCGGCTAAATTGAAGCGTGATCAGGGCTTGGATTACAAACCGTCTGAAATTGCAGTTGGCTCAGGTGCAAAGCACTCGCTGTACACATTGTTTCAAGCTATCCTGGATGAAGAAGATGAAGTCATTGTTCCGATACCATATTGGGTGAGCTATCCTGAGCAAATCAAGCTTGCTGACGGTAAGCCGGTTTATATAGTCGGTACGGAAGAAAATCAATATAAAATCACGAAAGAACAATTAGAACAAGCAATTACCGATAAAACGAAAGCGGTTATCATCAACTCTCCAAGCAATCCAACGGGCATGCTTTATTCCAGGGAAGAATTGGCGGCTATCGGGGAAGTTTGCCTGGCTCATGATATC
Organism: Peribacillus sp. SRI_006; assembly: GCF_057586375.1. NCBI lineage: Bacteria > Bacillati > Bacillota > Bacilli > Caryophanales > Bacillaceae > Peribacillus > Peribacillus sp. SRI_006. The sequence continues at coordinate 113,421 of NZ_JBYCZT010000007.1, forward strand.
TTGATCGTTTCCGACGAAATTTACGAAAAATTGGTTTATGGAAATGCTAAACATACATCCATTGCAGAGATTTCACCTGAATTGAAAAAGCAAACGATCATCATCAATGGTGTTTCTAAATCGCACTCGATGACTGGCTGGAGAATAGGTTATGCAGCCGGTGATGAATCCATCATTAAAGCAATGGCGAACCTTGCTAGTCATAGCACATCCAACCCAACGACAACCGCTCAATATGGTGCGATTGCGGCTTATGAAGGTACACAGGAGCCTGTTGAGGAAATGCGTCAAGCATTTGAAAGCCGTTTGAATAAAATCTATGATAAATTGGTTGAAATTCCAGGCGTAAGCTGCATAAAACCACAAGGGGCATTTTATTTATTCCCTAACGTTAAACGTGCAGTTGAATTAACAGGGTATAGCAATGTCGAAGATTTTACGACTGCGTTGCTTGAAGAAGCTCAAGTGGCTGTTATTCCAGGTTCAGGGTTCGGTGCACCTGATAACATCAGACTCTCTTATGCAACTTCACTGGAGCTGCTGGAAGCAGCCGTTGAAAGAATACATTCATTCGTTAATTCAAAAATGGCCTAATTTATTAAAAACCTGCAGACTGAGTCTGCAGGTTTTTTAGTTGGATTATATTTCGATACGTGAAGAAGGCGGGACATTGCATTTTAGTTCACTTCACCATTGTAAAGGAAAAGGTGGGCTGCGGGATTTTCTAGATACATTCAGTCTATTCATAGGCACAGATCATTCATATATGCAAAACAAGCATGTGGAAAATCATATATGATTTTTAATGAAAATCGATTGCAATCATATATGATTTCATATATGATGAAAATATGGAAGATAAAAGCAAAAACCCCAGCAAAAAGCAACTAGCTTATGAGCACCTTCGTAAATTAATTTTGGATGGAACATATGGTTCTGGACAGCGGATCATTATCGATCAAACGGCAAAAGAACTTAGTTTAAGTCCGATTCCTGTCAGGGAAGCGATCAGGCAACTGGAATCTGACGGCCTTATTCAATATAAGCCTTATAGTGGAGCGGTGGTTACAAGCATAAATGAGAGCGAATACATTGAAACTCTTTCTGTTTTATCTCTGCTTGAAGGATATGCAGCTGCACTCAGTTCTTTAACCATGAATGATCATGATTTTGAAAATCTAATTAATTTAAACAATGAAATGGAAAAAGCCCTCCATAACTTTGAATTAGAGCTGTTTGGTAAATTAAACGAATGTTTCCATGCGGGAATTTATGAAAAGTGCGGAAATTCCTTTTTAATAGAGGAAATTAAACAGGCACAACAAAGAATGAATAGAGTCAGAAAGTCCATGTTCACCATGGTGCCGCAACGCGCAGTCCAATCGATTCGCGAACATGAAAGCATCATAAAGCTCCTAAAGGAAAAAGCATCTTTTGAAGAAATTGAATCATTGGTGAGAAAGCATAAACTGAATGCGATAAGCACTTTCAAGCAGAGGGCGGAAACTAATCAAGATCAGGCACTTTGATGACCCAGGCTTTGTTTTATTATAGTCGATTGATTATTGATAAAAGCAAAGCCGATTTTTTCATTTGAATTATTCGTAATATTCAAATAATAAAAAGGTGGTAGAAAATATGTACGAGGAAATCAAAAGTCGTTTAAGAGGATCCATCGCACCCGTTATCACTCCCTTTGATGACAAGATGGAAGTTGATGTAAAGGCAATTGAAAATCTAGTAAACTGGCATATTGAAAGCGGTTCCCATGGAATTTCGGTATGCGGGACTACAGGCGAGCCGAGTTCACTTACGATTGAGGAACGGGAATTAGTGATGGAAACGGCAATTAAAGCAACAAAAGCCCGTGTTCCAGTTGCACCAGGTACCGGATCTGCCAATCAGAAAGAAACGTTGCATTTGACAAAAAGGGCACAGGAAATGGGCGCGGATGCTGCTTTAGTCATCGTACCTTATTACAATAAACCGAATCAACAGGCACTTTATAATCATTTTAAAACCGTAGCCAATGCTGTTGATATCCCGCTGATCGTTTATAACATTCCCGGAAGAACGGCGACGAATTTAGAAGTGAAGACATTGGCACGTCTTGCTGAAGATTGTGAAAATATTATTGGTGTAAAAGAATCTAATAAAGATTTCGAACATGTGAACCGTGTCTTATTGAATTGCGGAAGGGATTTTCTCTTATATTCTGGCATTGAATTATTATGCTATCCAATGTTGGCTATTGGAGGGGCAGGACATATAAGTGCTACTGCCAATATCACTCCTAAAGAAGTGGCGGACATTTATAACCTTTGGGTGGAGGGTGATGTAGATAAGGCGCTTGACCTCCATTACAAATTAATGCCATTGAATGATGTTTTGTTTAAAGAAACCAATCCAGGACCATTAAAAGCTGCGATGGGGATGATGGGGAAAATCAATCCGGCATTAAGGCCGCCTATGGGACCGCCTTCGGAACCATTGGAAAAAGAACTGCGTGAAACCCTTCAATCATACGGGTTGATTGACCAAAAAATCCAGTCATAAAGCTAGATTGGGAAGATTGCACAAATCCAAATGATTTTTGTCATCTTCCCGAATTAATTTTTAAAGGAGGATTTATCATGCAAACTTTTCCCGTGCAGGATGTGAAGCATTACGTCAATGGTCAATTTGTGGATGGTATCTCAGGAAAAACATTTGAAAATCTAAGCCCTTTTAATAATCAAGCAATCAATAATGTGGCAGAAGGCTTTAAAGAGGATATTGATCAAGCGGTCGCCGCCGCAAGAGCTGCATTCGATAATGGCCCATGGAGAACGATGAAAGTGGAAGAAAGATTGAAGTACATGAATAGGATTGCTGATCTAATTGAAGAAAATGCCGAAGAAATCTCCTTTTTGGAATCACTGGATACAGGGTTGCCGATTAGCCAGACAAAAAAACAAGCGGCAAGGGGAGCGGAGAATTTCCGTTTTTATTCTGAAATGGTGAAAAGCAGGCTGATAGGAGAGTCATATCAAGTGGATGACACTTTCATCAATTATACGATTCATAAACCGATAGGAGTGGCAGGATTAATCACTCCTTGGAATGCACCTTTCATGTTAGAAACCTGGAAGATCGCCCCGGCCCTGGCTACAGGTAATACATGTGTCCTTAAACCAGCGGAGTGGTCTCCATTGACTGCCAATAAATTAGCTCAAATCATTGATCAATCCGGTCTGCCAAAAGGCGTATTCAATATTGTTCACGGTTTTGGGGAGACAGCGGGGGCGTCCTTGGTTGCCCATCCTGAAGTCCAATTGATATCCTTTACCGGAGAAACGACAACCGGCGCTGAAATCATTAAAAATGGTGCAGATACAATGAAACGTTTTTCCATGGAACTCGGTGGTAAATCACCAGCAGTCATTTTTGAAGATGCCGATTTAGAAAAGGCCCTGGATTCAGTGGTATGGGGAATCTATTCGTTCAATGGGGAGCGCTGCACAGCCAATTCCAGATTATTTGTCCATGAATCGATAATAGACCAGTTCGTGGCAGGATTGAAGGAACGTGTTCATAATATCAAGATTGGAAACCCAATGGATCCAGACACGGAAATCGGACCGCTGATCCATCGTAACCATTTTAATAATGTCTCCCGATATCTGGATATAGCAAAAGATGAAGGGGCGGAAATTGTAAGCGGAGCCATACCAAGTGCATTCAAGGAAGGGAATTATATTGCCCCGACGCTTCTTTTGAACTGTACAAATGATATGACGGTGGCACAAGAAGAGATTTTTGGACCTGTCATGGCAGTAATTCCTTTCAAGACTGAAGAGGAAGTACTGAGAATGGCTAATGATGTAAAGTATGGGCTAGCTGCATATGTATGGACCAATGATATGAAACGTGGACATAGGTTTGCTCAAGCTGTCGATAGTGGGATGGTCTGGGTGAATTCCCAAAACGTTAGGGATTTGCGGATTCCTTTTGGAGGGTCGAAATATAGTGGGGTAGGACGTGAAGGCGGCCATTATAGCTTTGAATTCTATACGGAAACACAAGTTATCCACGTGGCAATTGGAGAACATCACATTCCGAAATTTGGCGACGTAAAACAAAATGCCGTTTCTTCTGCTGAAAACTAATCCGGGTTTCATTAAAGAAGGGGAGAATACTATGAATTTTTCTATTATTCGTGTTGCGAGAACGATACTTAATGTAACAGATTTAGATAAATCAAGAGCCTTTTATGTGGATGCTTTAGGTTTTATTGAAACGGAAAGAACGAATGACCACATATATTTACGTGGTTTAGAGGAAGCGCATCATCATTCGCTTATCTTGCAAAAGGCAGAAAAGCCAAGCGTTGAGGCAATAGGATACAAGGTTGAAAAAGAGGAAGACCTTGAAGGGTTGGAATCTTTCTTCCTATCCAAGGGAATGAAAATGAAGTGGATGCAGGAAGGAACACAGCATGCACTAGGCAAGTCACTGCGAGTTCAGGATATTTCAGGATTGCCAGTGGAGTTTTTTTACAAAATGGATAAAGCCGAGAGATTGCTGCAACGATATGATATGCATAGGGGTTCGAGGGTCCAAAGAATCGATCATGTGAATTGTTGTGTGCCAAATGTGCAAAAAGCCTCTGACTTTTATATGAAAGAATTAGGTTTTGCCTGCTCGGAAGATACTGTGGATGAGTCGGGCAAATTATGGGCAACGTGGCTACATAGAAAGCAAACGGTCCATGACCAGGCATTCATGAACGGTATCGGTCCAAGACTTCATCATGTAGGCTTCTTTCTGCCTGACCCGCTTGCACTTATCCATGCCTGTGATGTACTGGCATCACTTGGATATGCACAGTCCATCGAACGCGGACCCGGACGGCATGGCCTATCCAATGCATTCTTCCTATATTTAAGAGATCCGGATGGTCACAGGATCGAATTATACAATGGGGATTACTTAACATCTGACCCGGATACCGAACCGATTCATTGGGATTTGAATGATCCAAGACGCCAGACATTCTGGGGAGCCCAAGCTCCGGATTCATGGTTTGATGAGGCATCTTCTGTGCTTGATATAATATCAGGAGAAGAAGTTCCTCTTAAAGAACCGATCCTGGCAAAAAGTAAGCCTGAATTCATCATCTAAAAAGAAGCGGGATTTAGGATGAAAGATGGGAAATTCAGCAAAAATACATGGACTCTCATAGTCTTTTCAATAGGGCGCCTGTGCAAATGGTGAAAAGTTGATGGAAGACTGCTGGATAAGGAATGGCCCATCAAATAATGGACGGATCCTTTCAAGGGAGTTGGCATTTACATTTCAATGATTCTCTTCCCTTGAAAGGAAAGAAGATTCATATCAAATGGAAAAGTGAATGTATCAAGAAGTCGAAACAGATGAAGGATAGGCGAACCAAGACTATTGTGAAAGTGCAAACCTTTTAAAAGATATGGTCTGGGACAGGGCAGCAGTGGGAGCTTACTGCTGCCCTATTTGTAAGTTTCATCGGTTTCACAAAAGGAGTATGGAAAGCTTAGGGAATGGGCTTCAGACCCTCTTTGGGCAGATGAGGTTGTAGGTATTCTGGGATGGAGGGGGATCTGTGCCATTGAAGAATGCGGCTGACATTGGAGGAATACTACCAGGACCGTCCTTGTAAAAATAAATATCAGAAGAGGTGTGTAGAGATGGTTCGGCTGGAAAAAAACCTTGATGAATCGGAACAAACCAATCTAGTGGATTATGAAAAGATTGTTGCCTCGAAAGAGTTTCAGAATATGCTTTCCGACAAAAAGAAGTTCGTCATCCCTTTTACGATTTTCTTTATGGGATATTCCTTGCTTTTGCCCTTCTTAGTTTTTTACACAGATATCCTGGATCACCCTTTCATCGGGGACATAACCTGGGCGTGGGCGTACGGTGTCTCCATTACGGTTATGTCTGTATGGGTTTGCAGTATATATGTAAGGAAATCTGAAAGAATCGATGAACAAATAAAAGAAATCATCGAGAAAGAAGGGCTTTGAAACATGAATTGGACAGTTATCATTCTCTTTGCGCTAATGTCGATAGGTACGCTTTTCATCACGTATTTCGCTTCCAAAAAAACTAAAACGGCAGGCTCCTTTTATACGGCTGGGGGCGGGTTGACCGCTAGGCAAAATGGACTTGCATTGGCCGGGGATTTTATGTCGGCTTCCACGTTTTTAGGGTTGATAGGGGCATTTTCCTTAACGGGATATGATGGATTTTTCCTGATGTATGGAGCACTTGTTTCATTTCTTGTCGTGTTATTCCTAGTGGCTGAGCCATTAAGGAACTTAGGGAAATACACATTGGCTGATATGGTGACTACAAGGTTTAAATATAAAAAGGTCCGGGGAGTGACCGCTTTTAATACCCTGGTGATATCAGTCATGTACATGCTGGGGCAACTTGTTGCTGCAGGCGCTTTATTTAAATTGCTTTTAGACATCCCGTATAATACCTCTGTCATCATCGTAGGTATTGTAATGCTGGTATTTGTTCTATTCGGGGGAATGACGGCGACGAGCTGGGTGCAGATCATTAAAGCCATCCTGCTGATAGGCGGAGTGTTTATATTATTCATGATCGTCATGTGGAAGTTGAATTTTAGTTTCATCGGAATTTTCACGGATATGAAAACAGCGACACCGATGGGTGCAGATTACCTGAAGGCAGGAATTAAGTATGCCAGTGGGTGGGATGCAGCATCCTTGTCACTGGGCCTGATTCTGGGAACGGCAGGTCTGCCTCACATTTTAATACGTTTTTTGACTGTCCCGAATGCACGAGTGGCAAGAAAGTCGGTTGTTTGGGTGATGTGGATTATGGGTGCATTTCATATCATGGTCATTTTTCTCGGATTCGGTGCTGCTAAGTTGGTCGGAACATCGAATATCATGGCCGCTAATCCAGCAGGTAACATGGCTGCACCTTTATTGGCCCAACTTGTGGGCGGGGACATCTTATTCGCATTTATTGCGGCCGTTTCCTTCGCAACGATACTCGCAGTAGTTGCAGGAATCGTTTTAACTGGTGCTACGGCATTTTCACATGATTTTTATAATGAAATATTAAAAGATGGAAAAGCGACGGAAAAACAGCAAATGACGATGGCTAGATGGGCTTCTATTGGTGTGACTGCACTTGCGATTGTTTTATCATTAGGTCTGCAGGAATTCAATGTAGCGTTTCTGGCATCTATCGCCTTTACATTGGCCGCCAGTTCGAATTTGCCAGTAATCCTTCTTACGATCTATTGGAAAAAATTCAATAAAACTGGAGCGATAGTCGGTATGATGACAGGTCTTTTTGGAACACTTTTGCTCGTGGCCCTCAGTCCAAATGTCTGGAACCCGGTCCCCGGAGCATCCATAATGACAGGTGAACCGATTTTCCCTTTGAATTCACCAGGAATCGTTTCCATTCCGCTTGGATTCATCGCCTGCTATTTAGGTGCCTTGATCGGTAATCGCAGGACCGGTCCGAAAACGGTTGCAAAAGACAATTATAATGAAATCCTGGTAAAGTCCAATACCGGTCATGATGTTAAGGGGGTTTTGCGACATTAAATGATGTAAAGGCATGCCTATTAATAAAGCGCAGGTCAACGCACTTGTGAATGGATTTGAAAAAGCAGCCATCAAATGATAGGTTGCTTTTTTCTTTTCAATGGATAAAGAAATTCGAACAAATACCAAAGATTACTACAAAGAGGTACAGGTGCACTAATATTCAAGGATAACTAGGCATTCCTTCAGAAAATGTTTCTAGGAATTTGACGGCTCCTTTGGAAAGATAGCGTTCTTCGAGCCAAATAAGGGCGGCTTCCGATTGTACTTCACAATCTATCAATTCGACTATTTTTATCCCCTGGGTTGAAAACGATTTGGACGTGGTACGTGGCATGATGGTAGCGCCTACTCCTTCCTTTACTAAAGATAAGATCATGGCAGCATCAGGACATTCACATACAATCGTAGGGTCAAATCCATGTCTTAAGCATTCATCCACTATCAGTTCGTATGTACCTTGACCGCTAACCCTATGCAGCAATAAGAGGGGATATTCCTTAATTTGTTTGAATTCGATCGGGTCTGGGATATCCCAATCTTTTGGGGTGACAAGCACAAAATCTTCCGGCGGAAGGTTAATCGATGAGTATTGCTTACCGTTAATAGGAAGCCTTACAATGGCCAACTCGATTTCCCTGTTTATTAAGCCTTCTGTCAAACGGAACGTATCACCTTCCATTAACTTGAAGCGTATGTCAGGGTATTTTACTCTAAAGGCCTTCATTCTTTGCGGAATGTAAGAAAAGCAAGTTTTTACTGACCCTATGGAAAGAGTGCCCTTTACCCCTTTACTGACTTCCTTCACTTCCAGTAGTGATTCTTCGAACTGGTTTAATAGAGCTTCGGCTTTTTTATATAGGACCTTGCCAGTTTCAGTGAGTTCAAGTTTCTTCCCATTCCGATCGAAAAGTTTTTCACCGATTTCCATTTCCATTAATTTAAGTTGCTGGCTAAGGGGCGGTTGAGCCATATGTAATTTTTTTGCGGCTTTGGTTACTTGTTCTTCCTGAACGATCGTCACAAAATACTTTAACTGCCGGATGTCCATTATATACACCTCATACATATGATTTACATATACACATTGAATTTTTTAAGTATTATATATATATCATAACACATGGTATATTTTGTTATAGGAATTAATTCAATTTTTGGAATTTATTTAATTGTAAGCGCTTCATAACTTTGGTGCTAAGGGGGATGTAAGCATGCCGGCTAAAACAGGTAAAGAATATATCGATAGGGTAGACAAAGCAAAGGCGAATGTATGGATCAATGGAGAGCAAGTAAAAAATAAGATCAGTCAACACCCAGCTTTTAAAGGGGTCATGAAATCACAGGCCGAATTATATGATTTGCAGCATGATTCCGCGAAAACTGACATCATGACTTATATTTCACCAACTTCAAACGAAAGAGTAGGGACCTCATTCATGCAGCCGCGGACTAAGGAAGACCTTGAAAAAAGGAGGAAAATGATTCAAGAATGGGCAAGGCATAATAATGGAATGATGGGACGTTCCCCTGACTATATCAACAGTGGGATGATGGCGTACGGTTCTGCAGCTGATATGTTCGGCACTCAGGATTCGGCATTTGCTAAAAATATGAAAGATTATTATGAGCTCTGCAGGGAAAAGGATTTGTCGTTGACACATACCCTGATTCAACCCCAGGTTAATAGGGGAGTTAGTGCCGCAAAGCTTCCGGACCCTTACATCGCTGCACGGATTGCTGGCAAGAATTCAGAAGGGCTTATTATAAAGGGAGCTAGATTATTAGCTACACAAGGAGGAATAACGGATGAAATCATGGTATTCCCTTCAACATTGCTTAAACAATCGGAAGAAGAAAACCCTTATGCATTTGCATTCTCCATACCAAATAATACACCAGGGTTGAAATTCATCTGTCGTGAATCATTCGACTATGGCAAATCACATTTTGACCATCCTCTTGGTTCAAGATTTGAGGAAATGGATACGATTATCGTTTTTGATGATGTAGTTGTTCCTTGGAATCGGGTATTTGCATATGGGGATGTCGGCATTTGCAACCAGGCTTATAATGAAAGCAATGCGGTTGTTCATATGACCCATCAGGTGGTAGCGAAGAATATCGCCAAAACCGAGTTCATTCTGGGGATTCTGCAACTAATGGTGGAAACCATCAATATCGGGCAATACCAGCATGTTCAGGAAAAAATCTCGGAAGTCATCATAGCGCTTGAAACGGTAAAGGCTTTCATAACAGCTTCGGAGGCAAACGCGAAAGTGGATAAGTGGGGCATGATGACACCCGATTTCACACCGTTAAACATTGCCCGTAATTATTATCCGAAGATTTACCCTAGATTCAGTGAAATAATGCAGCTTCTTGGAGCTAGTGGCTTAATGGCGATACCAAATGAAGCCGATTTCAATTCGGAGCTTCGACCGGATTTGGATAAATATCTTCAAGCTGCGAATGGTGGAGCCTATGACAGGGTTAAATTGTATCGTCTCGCATGGGATGTATGCATGAGTTCATTTGGATCCAGGCAAACCCTGTACGAAAGATTCTTTTTTGGGGATCCGGTCCGTATGGCTAGCGCTTTATATAACGGCTATGATAAACAGGAATATGTGGACCGTGTCAAGGAGTTCTTGAACCGTACTGAAAACCTTGCAGAAATCAACTGAGCCCGGTAGCATTGGCAAAACATATTAATTTAAAGGCCTTCCCGATGATGTGGAAGGCCTTTAAATATGAAATATTGCAGTTTGTAGACAAAAGGGGTTCGGAATTAAAAAATTCTGAACCCCTTTTGAAATTCCCTTTGAATTTTCGCCTAAAGTTAAGAGATTGCGGCTCTACGAGCCCACATGTTAGGCCATTTTTGGACCTCGCCATGTCCAATTGGCCATCTTCTTTAAATTAATGGAAGCGAAAGTAAGCATCGCCTGCATTGACAATTTTTTAAGTCCCCTTAAAGTAGTCCAACGCATACGATGCTTCTCTTTGGCATCTGCGAATACACGCTCAATCGTTTATTTACGTTTTGCATATATAGGTTTTACATCTTGATGATGACGCAGATGATCTACTGCTTCTTCCACATGTATTTGCCAGATATGCCGTGTCACCACTTTTTGACAGTCTTTGCTTTCTGTTCACCGAGATAAAAATGAGCATGTTGTACAAATTTGTTTTGGCGATTTGTACTCGTGATAGCCCTCTTTATTTGTTGTTGAGTACTTTAAAGTTTCGCCCGAAGGGCAAAGGTAACAATCAAAATGTTCATCGTATACATAGTCCTGTTTGCGGAAAAATCCTTCTTTGGTGCGAGGACGTGTATAAGGTAAAGCCGGTATGATTTCTTTGTTAAATAGGTAACTTGTAATCGCTGGTGTTTTATAAGCTGCATCTGCGGCAACGGCTTCCGGTTTCTTCTTGAAGACGTCCTTGATACGCTCGTGTTTCTTTACGAACGATTTTCTTTTCAAATTTCCGTTTATTCGCACTGGCTTTCACATGTGTGGAATCCACGAAAACGTGTTCAGCACTTATTAACTTTTTATTAGCAGCTGTCATTAAAATGCGATAGAAAATCTGTTCAAACAGGTATGTATCTTTAAAGCGTCGCTCATAATTTTTCCCGAACGTGGAGTAGGAGGTACTTTATCATGGAAACCATAGCCTAAGAACCAACGGTAAGCCATATTGGTTTCAACTTCTTCAATCGTTTTACGCATGGAACGAATACCGAAGGTATATTGAATGAAAGTCAGTTTAACTAAAATAACTGGATCAATACTTGGGCGTCCTAACTCTGAATACATATCTTTCACCAAGTCATAAATGAAAGTGAAGTCAATGGCAGCCTCCATTTTCGAACCAAATGGTTCGGTGACACCAGTTGATCTAAAGTAATCATTTCAAGTTGATCTCGCTGAATAGAATCATGTTTAGAAAGCATCCTCATCACCTCAAGTTTTAATACTTCTATTTTAAAACAAAAATGACTCCAGGCAAAAGTGTTCTATCTAAAAGGTAAGACAAAGTTGATTGGAACGGAAGGTACGAGACTCCTGCGGGAAAAGCGCGTCTAGGGGAGACCCCGCAGGCGAAAGCCGAGGAGGCTCCCCGACCGCCCGCGGAAAGCGAGTGCCTGGAGTGGAAATCAACGTCCAAATTGTACAAGCCATAAAAATAGACAAACTCGATTTTCATCGAGTTTGTCTACAGTCTGAAATATGAAATATTGTTCATTTATTATATCGATTATGGATATTATTCTTTTTATATGTGCCAAAATCACTGAATTCCGTAAGTTCCATGGAGAGGGCAAGATATCTTTTTGAAAAGAGGGATGCCAAATGGGACTCCATCGTTTCGAAAAGGTGGTCACATACTTTTGTTTTATCACTGTCCTGGCGTCCAGCGCCAATTTTTAGTATGGCATGAACAAAAGCATCATCCTCTGAACCATCGGCAACACGATAATGCTTCAATTCAATGGCCCGGGATCGAATCCCGCCAATGGGAAAGATGGAGGGATAGGATATCAGTACATCATTCACCTTTCTTAATAAGCCGTCAATCTGGATTTCATCTTTGATATTATCCGTATATTCAATAATTATATGAGGCATATGATCAGTCCCTTCCATTATTTGTGGATATTCAGATGAGGCCGATCCCCGATTTCAGTAAATACATCGTCCCCGACTATTGTGCTAACGAGTTTTCCGATACCTTCAATTTCAGTGATGATTTCATCGCCTACAGCAGTATCCGCCAAGCCTTCAGGTGTGCCTGTCAATATGATATCGTTTGGACTCAATGTCATGAAGCTGCTGAAATATTCAATTAAATCAGCAATGCCGAAAATCATGTCTTTCGTGTTGCCTTGCTGAGTCAATTTTCCGTTGACGTAAGTTTTGATGGCAAGATTCGAAGGATCTGGAATATCTTCGGCATCGACGAGCCAGGGACCAATGGGGGTGCAGGTATCGCGATTTTTGACCTTTAAATTTGGCCGGTAGTAGTTCTCCAGATAATCCCGTATTGCATAATCATTTGCAATCGTATATCCACTTACATAATTAAAGGCTTCTTCCTTTTTTATGTTCTTCGCCTTTTTACCGATAACCACTGCCAGTTCACATTCATAATGCATATAAGCTGCATCAGCAGGCCGCCTTGTCTGTCCCCGGTGGCCGATGAATGTATTGGGACCTTTTAAGAATGCAAGGGGTTCTTCCGGGGCTTTAAAAGCTAGCTCCTTCGCATGGTCTGCATAATTCAAGCCAAGCGCGAAGACAGTTCGTGGTTCCACAGGGGGAAGCCAGACAACGTCCTGCTCATTGACAAGCCGGCCATCCGCCAATTGGAGCTGGCCATGATATTCACTTGCTGGATGTATGGCACCTGCATAGGCTACACGTGCTCTCTTCATAAAATCCCCTCCAGTGATAATTTTTCCTCGGAAATGATCGTATTTTCCAAATAACCGATTTCGTCTATTTCTATCCTGACCTGATCATTGGCTTTGGCCAGCGGTGCATTCTCAGGAACTCCAACTAGAAGGACGTCACCCGTACTCAAGGTCATGAAGTCCGTTACATCCTCAATAAGCCGGGGGATGGAGCGAATTAGATTTGAAGTTGAATTTTCTTGCCTTAGCTCTCCATTAATATATACACGAAGTCCTAAAGAATCGGGGTTGGAGATGGATTCCTTGGATACGACCCATGGACCGATCGGGCAAAATCCATCACGGGCTTTATGGCGGATAGCAGGACGGAAAACGCTTTCATGAGGAATGCTAATATCATTGGCGATCGTAAAACCTTCTATATAATCCGAGGCATGTTCTTTCTTGACTCTTGTCGCCGTTTTACTGATCACTATTCCAAGTGCGGCTCCGATTTCCAATTCAGGTATGCCGGTTGGAAGGGGAACTGGATTTGAATAAGAAGAAAACGTGTTTCTAGGTTTAATATAGAGGATCGGCCCTTTAGGAGGTTCATTATAAGGCGGATGGTCGATCTTTCCCTTCATTGCTTCCAATGATCCTTTATAGTTTAATAATGTTCCATATACCGTTCCGGAAATAGGGTTATCCAACTTGATTCGTGATACCTCATACTTAACACCGTTCATTAATATATAGCGGTTCGACAGTATTTCCACTTCTTCTGAGTAATCTGACTTTTGGAGTTTAACTCTTGCTTTTGCCATGGCACTCACCCCTTGATTTTTTAATTAATCATATATGATATCGTATATGATTTTTTGTTTAAGTTCAACATATTTAGATTATTCAGTATAATTAGACAAAAAATGTTAGAAAAAAGCTGGGTTTCAACAGAAAAGTGCCTGGAACATTTAGTTAGTATGAAGCTAGGAGTTCAAATTGAAAGATTATGAATGGGGGATATTCCGATTATGAATGGTAAAGAGTATTTGATTACCATTGGTTGATTGGATTCAATCCTATGTTCAATATTAGAAATGTTGGCCTATACATGTACCGAGATGATTTTACTGTAATAAGAGCATGGGCATTAGTGAAAAGTAATTTACCATGAAACAATCTGGCGAATACGCGACAAAAACATAATAAGAATGATATAAAAGGCATGGAACCTCCGCTTCAATTGATTTATTTGCTTGTAAGCAGGGCTATGGGTATAATAAGTAGAGTAAATTCATTAGTAAGTTAAGTTATTTTTGGAGGTAAATTCCGTGAAAATTACAATAAAAGATGCTAGCAAATTCGTCGATCAAGAAGTAACCATTGGAGGCTGGCTTGCCAGCAAACGTTCCAGTGGGAAAATTGCTTTCCTTCAAATACGTGATGGCTCTGGTTTTATTCAAGGGGTGGTCGTGAAAGCTGAAGTGGGAGAAGAGATTTTCGCTCGTGCGAAATCGGTTTCGCAAGAGTCATCCTTGTATGTAACTGGTGTCATTCAAAAGGATGAACGCTCGCCGTTCGGTTTTGAATTACAGGTGAAAGATATTGAAATCATTCATGAATCATTGGATTATCCCATTACACCTAAAGCGCATGGTCCTGAATTTTTAATGGATAACCGCCATTTGTGGCTGCGTTCAAAACGGCAGCATGCAGTCATGAAAATCCGGAACGAAATAATCCGTGCTACATATGAATTCTTTAATGAAGAAGGCTTCGTTAAAGTGGATCCCCCAATTTTAACGGGAAGCGCACCAGAGGGAACAAGTGAATTGTTCGCGACTAAATACTTTGATGAGGATGCATACCTTTCACAAAGTGGTCAACTCTATATGGAAGCAGCTGCCATGGCACTTGGGAAGGTATTTTCCTTTGGCCCAACCTTCAGGGCAGAAAAATCCAAAACAAGACGACACTTAATCGAGTTCTGGATGATTGAACCTGAAATGGCTTTCATCGAATTTAAAGAAAACCTGGAGGTACAGGAGAAATTCGTTTCTTCCATCATCCAATCGGTATTGAAAAACTGTGAGCTTGAGTTGAATACACTGGGCCGTGATACATCGAAGCTTGAACAAATCCAAGCTCCTTTCCCGCGCATTACATATGATGAAGCCATTAAGTTCCTTCATGAACAAGGATTTGATGATATTCAATGGGGGGATGATTTTGGAGCTCCGCATGAAACTGCGATAGCGGAAAGTTATGATAAGCCCGTTTTCATAACTCATTACCCAACCAAAATCAAGCCTTTCTATATGCAGCCAGATCCTGACAGGGAAGAAGTTGTTCTTTGTGCCGATTTGATCGCTCCGGAAGGATATGGAGAAATAATTGGCGGTTCAGAACGGATTCATGATCAGGGATTGCTTGAACAGAGAATCAATGAGCATGGCTTGAGCGAAGATGCTTACAAATGGTATATGGAATTAAGAAAATATGGCTCTGTGCCGCATTCAGGCTTCGGTTTGGGATTGGAACGCACCGTAGCATGGATCAGTGGAGTCGAGCATGTCCGTGAAACCATCCCGTTCCCACGTCTATTAAATCGATTATATCCTTGATTACGTTATGAAGCGGTTATCTTGCCAATTGGCAGATAACCGTTTTTTGTTAAAATTATAAACTTATTCGATGAGCCGTATTCATGTTATACTAAACCAGAGGTGTCCAAAAACATGAATAAAGAACATTTATATGCGTGGTTTAAGGAAGGAACGATAACGATTCCATCCTTTTTGTTGACTAACTATAGTGCAATGGGACTGAATGAACAAGAAATGGTCCTATTATTACAATTGCAAAGCTTCATCGATAAAGGTAATCATTTCCCTGCACCCTCCCAACTTTCTGACCGAATGACATTGCAGGAAACGGAATGTCTATTCATGATCCAGCGTTTGGTCCAAAGGGGATTTGTTGAAATGGTGGTTGAGGGGAGCCAAGAAATCGGACAGGAAAAATATTCGTTGTCTCCACTGTATGAAAAAATGATGGACTGTTTCTTGAAAACTTTGAAACAGGCAGAGTCTGCAGAAATCCAAAAAGCGGGGGAGAGCCTTTATACGATTTTTGAACAGGAGTTCGGCCGCCCTTTATCTCCCTTTGAATGTGAGACATTGGCAATGTGGATGGAGGATGACCATCAACCTGAAATCATTAAGTCAGCTCTGAGGGAGTCTGTCATTTCCGGAAAATTGAATTTCCGATACATTGATCGAATTTTATTCGAGTGGAAAAAGAATGGAATTAAAACCTTGGAACAGGCAAGGGAGCAAGGACAAAAATTTAGAGTTCATCAAAAGAGGGACCGAAAGACGGAAACTGCACAACCATTGAAAGATGTGCCTTTCTATAACTGGCTCGAGCAGTAATGTAAATTGAAGGAGAACCGATATGTTGAATAAAGCTCAAATTCGATATTGTCTGGATACGATGGGTGAAATGTTTCCAGATGCCCATTGTGAGCTGAATCACTCCAATCCATTTGAATTGGTGGTTGCTGTTGCCCTGTCAGCTCAGTGTACGGATGTATTAGTCAATAAAGTGACGAAGGATTTATTTCAGAAATATAAAACGCCTGAGGATTACATAAGCGTTCCGATTGAAGAGTTGGAAAATGACATTCGCTCAATCGGTTTGTTTCGTAACAAGGCTAAGAATATACAAAAGCTGTCGCGCATGCTGATCGAAGAATACGGTAAGGAAGTTCCGAGAGATCGTGATGAGCTTGTTAAATTGCCTGGCGTTGGCAGAAAGACGGCGAATGTAGTCGTTTCCGTTGCTTTTGATGTGCCGGCGATCGCTGTGGATACCCATGTAGAGCGTGTTTCCAAGCGCCTGGGATTATGCCGTTGGAAGGATAGTGTCCTCGACGTTGAAAAAACGCTGATGGCTAAGATACCAAAGGATGAGTGGTCCGTTACGCATCACCGCCTGATATTCTTTGGACGCTATCATTGCAAGGCCCAGTCACCAAGATGTGAAACCTGCCCGCTTCTCGATTTATGCCGTGAAGGAAAAAAAAGAATGAAAAGGAAAGAAGCCAATTGATGCAGTCCATATCATTAAAAGTCCCTGAAGAATTGGCCCATCATTTGTTTTTTCCTGAAAAGGAAACCATCTTGGAAAAAGAACGATATGCAGGTTGGAGTGAAACGATACCATTCGAGGCTTTCCCGTATGAGTTACTTTATTATAATAATGTAGAAGCCTATGCTCCCTGGACGAAGGGGGCAATGCATGTAAAGGAACTGCTGGAGAGTTGGAAGGGAATTGATTCGGAATGCAGATTGCTATATTCTGAGCGAAAAGCGGGACAGACCTTGGGACTCATGAAGCAGGGGATCGGTTTATTTTTAACCGCAGTCTTCTGGATGCATGGGCAGCCAGTGGCATTGAATGATATCCGGTGCCAAATACAATCCTTTAACAATATTCCGGTGAACATGGATGAAAGGCTTTCTTTCATCCTTGCCAGACCCGCTTTTTTTCATTCTTATAGACAGCTCAGTGAGTTGTTCCGAGAATTTGAAAAACAATATGTAAAGTTCATGATCAAAAGTAAGAACAGCCAAAAAAACGTCTAAGCCAAAAGCTTAGACGTTTTTTTAGAATCTTCATATATATTTATTCTGTATCTTGGTTTGGATCTGGGTCCGGATTAGGATCGGGATCAGGGGTCTCGACTGGTTTTTCCTCTTCTACCGTTCCAGGGTCAGTGGTATCATCCCCGCCCTCGACATCCTCTCCATTATTGCCATTTCCGTCATCCGTGTTGTTGCCATTTCCATTACCATTATTACCATTGTTGCCATTGTTGCCATTGCCATTATTGTCGTTATTGCCATTATTACCGTTATTGCCATTATTGTCGTTTTTATCGTTATTGCCATTTTCGCCATTGTTATTTTTGTCTTCGTCTTGTTTATCCTCTTCGCCTTCAGCAGGAGTTTCTTGTTCCGGATTTTCACCTTCGGCAGGATCTTCAATCTTCTCGTCCTCAGTATCCTCAGGGACTACCGCTTCAGCAGGTATTTTGACAGATGTACTCGCAGGATCACTTTGTTGGTTATCCACTAGAGCTACCACTGAGAAAGTATATTTACTTCCAGGGGTTGGATTAGGGATCGTTAAACTAGTATCCTTCGATTTTTTCAATACGCTCTGTGCTCCGCCGTCCACGGACATCTTAACCTCAAATTGGGTATTCCCATTACCTTTAGGATATGACCATGATAAATTGATTTCATTGCTTTCCTGGTTGTAAGAAGCGTTAATGCCAGGAACGTCGATTTTTTCATATTCTGTCGTCACTTGTGTAGGCTCGTGACCTTTAACATAATATTCATAAGTGATTTTACTGCTTGGTGTATATTCATTGGCTTTAACAGCTGGATTCGAACCTTTGATGACTCCAACCTTCACAACACTGTCAGGTTGATCAAAGTCTTTCGTTTCTTTTGATTGGGCCATATGTTCCATTAAATTCTTAAAGATGAATTTAGGGATCCTTTGAGATGATTCACCCAGATATTCCATTTGCTCACCAGATGCATTATCATAACCAGCCCAAACCGCGACTGTATAATTGGTAGTGTAACCTGCCATCCAGCTATCTTTTACACCCGAAGATGGGATGTTGTTCGCTGCACGCTGTTCAGGCGTGAAGTTGGTTGAACCTGTTTTACCGGCTACCGGGAGACTAGGTATATTGGCTAACCTTCCTGTTCCATAAGGTTCTTTCATGACGCTTTTCAACATGTCCGTCACGATGAAAGCTGTTGAATCTTTCATGACCGGCTTTGATTCCGTCTTGTTTTTGATGGTTGTTTTATCACGTAAAACAATCTTTTTCACACTATGCGGTTCATTATAGATACCGTTGTTTCCGAATGAACTGTATGCACCGGCAAGTTCAAGTGTAGAAACATCCTTACCGCCGCCCAATGCTGCCGATTCGGTAATCTCCTTATCAAAAGGAATGCCAAGGTCAGTGGCAAAATCACGTGCCCGGTCCAAGCCGACTGCTTGAAGCGTTTTTAAGGCAGGAATATTTAATGACCGTGCCAATGCTTCCCGAGTCGTTACAGTGCCATAATGTCGTCCGGAAGCATTTTTAAGCGGTGTTCCATTACTGTAAGTGTATTCCTCATCCTTGATTTGGTGGTAGGTGGACCAATTTAAATATTCCACGGCAGGACCGTAATCCAGAATCGGCTTAATGGTCGAACCAGGTGATCGCTTGGCATCCGTTGCATAATTCCAGCCGCGTTTAACCGTCGTATTCCTGCCGCCGCCCACTGCTTTAATTTCACCAGTTTCTGTATCGAGTAATGTGACTCCGGCTTGGAGATCTTTACTTGGATAATTGATGATTTCATCACTGTTCAACATGTTATAAACATATTCTTGGGCATCTTTATCAATGGTCGTCTGGATTTCCAAACCATCGGTAAATACGTTATAGTCACCCATATCTCCGACTTCCTCAATTACCAAATCGATGAATGCATCGTATGCGGTCGTATCGATTTGGCTCTTATCGATTTCTTGAAGTCCTTCTGTTATATCGATGCTTTGTGCATCTTTCATTTCCGTTTCGGTGATATATCCATGTTTATTCATTAAGTGCAAGACAATATCACGGCGTTCTTTCGCACGTTCAGGGTGTTTATACGGGTCATACCTGCTTGGGCTTTGCGGTAATCCTACAAGCATGGCCGCCTCGTTCAATTTCAATTCGCTAAGATCTTTTCCATAATAAGTTTGCGATGCAGTTAAGATCCCGTTGGCGCGGTTTGCAAAGAAAATCTTATTCACATACATTTCGAAAATTTCTTCTTTTGTATATTTTCTTTCAAGCTGAATGGATAGCCACATTTCCTGGACTTTCCTTTTAATGGTCTTATCAGGTGTTAAATAAGAACGCTTGATAACCTGCTGGGTCAATGTACTTGCACCCTCTGAGCCGAATCCGTTTTTGAAGTTAGCTATGACGGCACTGCCCAGACGTAAGAAATCGACCCCGTGGTGTTCATAAAAACGTGAATCTTCCGTTGCCAGGAAAGCTTCTTCGACTAAATCGGGAATATCTTCATAATTTACATAATCCCGGTTTTCCTTTCCGATTTCAGCTAGCAATTTACCATTTTCATCGAGAATCTTGGATGTGACCGGATCTTTCAAAAGCTTTTCGTCAAGTTTTGGAGCGTCGCTTATAAAGTAAGCCATTGCAGCTCCACCGGCAACAAGGCCTATTATTCCGATTGTAACAAGTATAAGGAAAATTCGCTTAAGCATATTGGTTGGCTTTTTAGGACCTGTATTCTGTCCCTTTTTTTGAGTCTGCCCCTGCTTTCGGCGTTCTTCTCTAGTATTATATTTTTCAGCCATTACAGCTAACCTGCCTTTCTAAAAAAACTAAAAATTTTCTGCGATGAGCGAATCTACTACTTTAATATAGTCAATTCTCGGTTGAAAGCCAAGAGTAATCTTTCGTGAACTGCTTTCAACCTCTTGAAGAGTTATAGATTTGCGCCCGCCTTCTTTCATTCTCTTCCAATAAAAACTCAGTTGTTCAGAACTCATTAGATATATATCTTCCATTGCGGAAAACCGGATGATGACAAACGCAATTCCGTCATGCTGAACGATATGTTTCATATGTTCAATTTGATGGTCATGAAAATTCTTCAAAGGGAACGAACTGTTGTTTTTCGTTTCCTTTGCCTCAAAATCAATGTACTTTCCTTTATAAACACCATTGTAATCGGTGGTCGATGCTTGTTTGAAATAAGCCTCTTTAATGACTGCAGCACTTCTTTTCGGATAGTGGACATCGACAATTTGAATGGGTGTCGGTTTTTTATGGATGACGGCAATGCCGTGTGCTAAATAATACTGATTGGTTTCGTTCAAATCGTCTTCCAATGTTTTTCCCCGGTTGCTGTAACTGATTTTTTTTAGTGGGCTTTTCTTTTCTTCCATAGCCTGCGGTACAAACTTTCGTCCATTGGGATAATGAAATGCCACTTTTACCCCTCCTTTTTTTTCACTTTTCTATATTAGCAAAAAAAGAATCCAAAATGTGAATAAAAAGAATTGTTTCTTAGAACGATAGGATTTATGTACAACTATATGTCACAATTCATCGCTATGGAAAGGCTGGACTCATGGATGAGAATGTTAAAGACGGAAAAGCAATTGCTCCATTCCATAAAAGCTCAAACCGCTAAAGGGAATAGGGATAATATATCAAGAACGAAAGCATATGAACAATTTTTTAGAATCCATCCAGAAATACAATGGTCTTTTTTAGCTGGGATGGTTTCTAGGAATGCAGGCTGGAATATGTGTGATCTTGAAGGAATTTGGTTTTCCCATTTGCTTGGCCTTAAATATAGGCATCACTTATTCCTAACGTATGAAGAAGCCAACTGGAGAATATTCCAAGATGCATATCCGCAATTACTTCTCTATCATTATTCGACGAAATATGGACGTCCATTGTTTCACTTATGTCATTATTTTTTTATTACCAAATTCATGAAGAACGAATGGCATTCCTTTTGGAAATATGGAAATCGTGAAAAATTAGTCACTGCGCTTATCATAAATGAACAAAACATCATTGAAGAACCGGTTATTAAAAAGCAATCCTTCGTTTTTCATTCTCTGTTATTTTTCCTGCAGGATTGGATGCATTTTAGCACCGTTTTATTTCCTACTTGCAATGGAGAACTGTATGGATCGTCCGTTGCGCATTTTAGAAATATCGATAAAAGGATTGAATTGGGGAAAAGGTTGGCTGGCCTTTTATTTTCTGAAGATTTATTTCCACTATTTTATGAATTTTCCTGCAGGACTGAACCAACGGGTGCCAGATATGATTATGAACAATATCGAAAAAAGCCTAGATACCATGAAACCCCGATGCTGAGAGGAGTATATCCATTGATTCATCATCAAGCAGGGGAGACAGAGCAATGGGATATGAAAAAAAAGGTTAAAAAAAAATGGTTCAAAGAACCCAAATGGGAAGAAGACCCGCATTTGACGGAATGGTATGATCATAAACAAAAGCAGCTGCACACGGCAGCAATAATCAAAAATTGGATTTTATAATAGGAAACAGGGAAGGCATCGATGAAGCCTTCCCTGTTTATCGTTCAGTATTTATTACTTACGTAGAGGGGCGGTTTTCTCCACTAAGTTTCGGGTTTCCCGTTCCTGCCTCTTTAGTGGGCGGCTTTTGTCGTTTTTCGTTTTTCTGCTGTCTGCTTTCATTCGACTGCATAAAATCACCTCCTGTCTGTATTCTTGTTTAAAACTCCATTCTTCATTCTGCCATTGTTGTCGAAGGGCATAATAAATTAAGTGAATTGCACTTTCTTTGCCGATTAGCTTCTAGTTTTGTCAGTCATGAAGGGCTTTCAGATAAAAAAAAGAATAGTACAGGTAAAGAATGGGAGGGATCAGCATGGTCAATAAAAGTGTCGCAACAGAAGAGATATTAAGGATGATAGCTGAGATCAGTACCAGCCTGGATCGTTTGGAAATTTCATATGGGGAAACTGTAAATACAGTGCGGTGTAAACTATGGGCGGAACAATATACATTAGTTAATGAAGCCCAGGAAGCCATTGAGAAAGCCGAGGATTATTGGGTGAATGCTGAAGGTGTGAACCACTCCTTTTCCATTGTTCCGGAAAAAACAATTATAAAACACAAGGTTTTCACTGAATTGCACGTATAATCCGCAGGAATTTCATTTTATGGAGAACTGGATTATACTAAGGGAAACAAATGTACGGAGGAATATATTGTGCAAAAAGAAAAACTGCAGCTGTTAACAGAACAATTGATTAAATATACGGACCAGGCAGATGATATTTATGAGGGTGTACGCCTGGAAGGAAAGGAAAAGGATTTCTTTTCGGAAGTAAAGCCGTTTGCAGATAAGGTCAGGACCGTATGCATCGAATGGGAAACCGGAATGAAGGAGTGGATGAAAGAAACCGAATTTAGGCATCTTTTCCCCGAGCAAATCGAACAAACCGCCCATAACCTTTCTGATGTGGCCGTTCAGGCATTTTTTCCTAAAACAAGTTATAAGCGATTTAAAAGCCATGTCCAGTCGATCGAATTCATCCTTAATAATGTAAAAACGGAAATCGATCGGATTTTATCATAAAAACACCTACACTTTATCCCTTCTTTTTTCATATATTATCAGAACCATGTAATGAAAAAGAGGAGGGCTTATTGTCATGATGAGATCCGGTTATAACCAAATCTCCCCAAATCAAGGACAGTTTCCTCAATCAATGACGGAAAATTGGGGAGGATACCAACAGCCAATGCCGTATCCTCCGCCAAATAATCATAATCTTGAACAACCATTTATGTATCCATATCATCACCAGGATACAGGGGGCTATATGACGCCATATCATGATCCTTATCAGCAGGCAGCGTATCACCCATTTCAACCAGTCCCGCAGCAGGCGATGCCCGTGGGAGCTTATCCGGGCAACAGTGTTATGCAGCCAATGGCACAAATGCAGCCAATGGCACAAATGCAGCCAATCCAGTCCAATCTTCAGCCGCAAGCTTTTAGTCCGTTCGCAAATCCGTTACAGCCAGCTAAAAGACCTCCGCAAAGTCAGCAGCAGGCTCATAATCCATATCCAAAGCAGCAGTTCATGCAAAAACCCCAGCCATCGGGTTTCAAATCGGTCATGAATCAATTCAAAACACAAGATGGCTCCATGGATATAACGAAGATGATGAACACAGCTGGACAAATGATGAATACAGTTTCCCAAGTATCTTCAATGGTCAAAGGTGTAGGGGGCTTCTTCAAAGCATAGATGGTGAATAAAGAAAAAAGCAGACTTACAAGTGACCAGCCACTTTTTTAAGTCTGCTTTTATTCATGCCTAATGGATTTCAATCCGATTCCCCCTGATTTTGGGTAGGTGAAGAGTGAGGATGCCATCGCGATGTCGAGCGGTCACATTTGCTTCATCAATCGGTTTTGGAAAGGAAATGGTTCTTGATAAAGTACCGGCTGAAACTTCCTTTTGGAACAATCCTTGATTTTTATCCTTTCTATCTCCATGCTTTGCAGATATGGTTACGGCATGGGCCAGTACATCAATTGATATTTGGCTGCGTGGAATTCCGGGCAGGGTGGCAGTTAGGGTATATTCTGAATGCGTTTCGTGAATATCAACCGGAAAGCTGCGTTCTTTCGCCGAGCCGAAGAAATCGTCAAGAGATTTCAGCATGCCTTTAGGAGGCCTTTCGGAAAACAGCCGATCCATTTTGTTAATGAAATGGGAAAAGGGTTCCATTCGATTCCGGTTATTATTTTTTTCAGAAGAGGTCATCACGGTGCTCCTTTCTAAAAAATTCCTTTGCCTATAAGCTATGTGAGGAATGAAGAAATGTGAATGGACTGTTGGGTTTCAGATTCAGGTCCATAGGGAATAACGGTACTGAATGATTAATAAAGGAAATGAGGGATTAATATGACAGATAGCAAGCTTTCCTACATAGATACCGGGAAAGGAAAGGAGACATTGTTGTTTATCCATGGATTTTGCGGAAGCCATGAATATTGGAGTGACATCATTGCTGGATTAAAGGAAGAATACCGGGTTATTGCCGTTGATTTACGGGGACATGGTGCAAGTGAGGAAATAGGGGAGTCATTCTCGATTGAAGATATGGCTGCTGATATTGCGTCATTTTTGGAAGAACAGGAAATCGGACAGGTATATATGTTTGGTCATTCGCTTGGGGGATATATCACCTTGGCATTCGCAGAAAGGTTTCCTGGGAAATTGTCTGGTTTTTCATTGGTACATTCCACCGCTTTCCCGGATGATGAGACTGGAAAGGCGGGGCGTTTAAAATCAGTCGAGAAAATCGAAAGTGAGGGAATCCCTGCTTTCATTGACGGACTTATACCAAAGCTTTT
The DNA here is from genome assembly GCF_057586375.1 of Peribacillus sp. SRI_006. Taxonomy (NCBI): domain Bacteria; kingdom Bacillati; phylum Bacillota; class Bacilli; order Caryophanales; family Bacillaceae; genus Peribacillus; species Peribacillus sp. SRI_006. The sequence goes on from NZ_JBYCZT010000007.1 coordinate 138,490, forward strand.
CGCTCATTCCGATGATCCCAATATTGAACATACAAAGGAAATCGGATATAAAACAAGTGAAATTGGTGCGATAGGGTCTTTACATGCCATGAGGAACAGAATGGACAGAAATCATGTTCTCAAAGATACGAAGTTGCCTGTCCTTTTGGTTGCAGGTGAAAAGGATAAGGTGATTCCCGTTGAAAAAACCTTTTCTGTAAAAGGGAGCCATATCAATGAAGTAATACTTAAGGGCAGCGGCCATATGGGAATGTTGGAAGCTCCAGGCAGACTAATTGAAGAAATCATTCGCTTTGTCGAGAAGAATTAAGTGAAAATAATGACCGGGCTGGAAACGAGATGTTGACGTTTCCAGCTTTTTTTTTTGAATAGGAAATAGTTTCCCTTTTGCATAGAACGTTCATTCGGTAGAATAGGAGGATGAGGTGGTTAAATGAAACTGCGAAAAAATTTACTGGAAGTCATAAAGGATCTAAAAACAAATGAAGATTTTAAAGAAAATATAGTACATTGGCAAGTCATTGAAGCAAAAGAGGCAAAACATGTTCCCTTTCCCGAAGCAATGAATGATAAAATCAAGCATGCTCTTGAAATACGGGGGATTAATGGGTTGTATACCCATCAGGCAACTGCATTTGATACTGCTGTCAGCGGCAATAGCCTTGTAGCGGTAACACCTACAGCTTCTGGTAAAACATTATGCTATAACTTGCCGGTCCTTCAAAAAATACTGGAAGATGAAAAAACCAGGGCGCTTTATATTTTTCCGACAAAAGCACTGAGCTATGATCAAAAAAGCGAATTGAATGAAATGATTCATGAAATGGATGCTGAAATAAATAGTTATACATACGATGGGGACACACCTTCAAATATCAGGCAAAAAATCCGCCAGGCCGGACATATCGTGATCACCAATCCTGATATGCTCCATTCAGGAATCCTGCCCCATCATACGAAATGGGTCTCTTTATTTGAAAACTTGAAGTATGTGGTCATCGATGAACTTCATATTTACCGCGGCGTTTTCGGAAGTCATACAGCCAACGTCATTAGAAGGCTAAAAAGGATTTGCAATTTTTATGGAAGCGACCCTGTATTCATCTGTACTTCCGCTACAATCAATAACCCAAAAGAGTTGGCAGAAGAGCTTACGGAAAAACAAATGGTCCTTATCGATAATAACGGAGCCCCGAGTGGGAAAAAGCATTTTGTGTTTTACAATCCCCCAATAGTCAATAAACCGCTGAACATACGCAGGAGTGCGGTTTTGGAAGTCAGGAAGCTGGCAAATGAATTTTTGAAAAATAAAATTCAAACCATCGTTTTTGCGCGAAGCAGGGTTCGTGTGGAAATTCTATTGACATATTTACAGGAGCTTGTATCAAAGCAATTGGGGCCAAAATCAATCAGGGGCTATCGCGGCGGATATCTGCCAACACAGCGTAGGGAAATTGAACAAGGCCTTAGGGATGGTTCCATTTATGGAGTGGTGTCCACAAATGCACTTGAGTTGGGTGTCGATATCGGCCAGCTTCAGGTTTGCATAATGACTGGTTACCCTGGATCCATATCGAGTGCCTGGCAACAGGCGGGACGGGCAGGAAGGAGACATGGTGAAGCATTGATCATCATGGTTGGCAGTTCCAGTGCCCTTGATCAATATATCGTACAGCATCCCGATTATTTCTTTACCAGAAATCCAGAAACGGCAAGAATCAATCCGGATAATCTTTTGATCCTGGTTGATCATGTAAAATGTGCAGCATATGAGCTGCCATTTAAAAAAGGCGATACATTTGGGAAAACAGAGATTATGGACGTTCTTGAATTCCTTACAGAAGAAAGGGTCTTACACTTGAATGGGGACAAATGGCATTGGATGAATGATGCTTTTCCCGCAAGCAATATCAGCCTGCGTTCAGCGGCACAGGAAAATGTCGTGATCATCGACCAAACGAATGCACCGGTTAATCGGGTCATCGGGGAAATGGATACGTTCAGTGCAATGACCCTTCTCCACGATGAAGCCATTTATTTGCACCAGGGAATTCAATTTCAGGTGGAAGAACTTGATTGGGATGAAAAGAAAGCTTATGTACGAGAAGTCAATGTGGACTATTATACGGATGCTAACCTTGCTGTCCAGTTGTCTGTATTGGAAGTCGATAAACAGCGATCTTTCGCTTCCACAGCAGCTGCTTTTGGTGATGTCGCAATCCGGGCAATGCCTACGATCTTCAAGAAAATCAAATTCGAAACTCATGAAAATATTGGTTCAGGACCAATCAGTCTTCCGGAGATGGAGCTGCATACGAGTTCGGCCATGCTTTCCATGGATTCTGATATATTCAATTGGGACGAAAATCGAATAGAACAAGGAATGATAGGAGCCTCCCATGCTCTAAATTACATGATTCCGCTATATGTTATGTGCGATCCGCATGATATCCATGTGTATCCGCAGGTTAAGGCAGCGCATAATGAAAAACCGACCATTTTCATCTATGATAGTTATCCGGGTGGCATAGGGTTAAGTGATAAAGTATATGAAAACTCTGAAGTCATCCTGATGGAAACAATATCAATGATCGAGAATTGCACTTGTGAAAGCGGCTGTCCTTCCTGTATTGGAACGGAATCCGCAACGAAAACAGCCAAGAGTGATGCCAAACAATTATTAGGTCAATTTTGTAAGCAAAAACATTAATAGATTACAGGGATCCGTGAAAAGAGGTGTAATTTCATGTCTTTAAAAAATAAACTAAACCGTATGAAAACCCATATGAACCTAGAGAAACATACTTCTCCTATAGAAGTAATTGACCAGAAAGAGAATGAAGAAATTCCTTACTTGGAAAAGTGGCTGGAGAACGATACCGTTTCCTTTCATTTCGATGGTGACTATTGTTTCATTAGGGAAGTCCGCTACCCTATAAATCACAAACACGGCTTATATGCATTTTCCGAGCTGAAAAAGGTCGTAAAGGAGTGGAATCAAGCTTCATTGGAGCATCCACTCTCCACCAAGGGCGTTAAAAGTGAAGATCTGTTTTTCTTCGATACGGAAACGACAGGGCTTGGAGGCGGAGCGGGCAATACCATTTTTTTACTTGGCTATGCGTATTTAGAAGGTGAAGAAGTTGTCGTGAAGCAACATATCCTTCCGCAGCCAGGAAGTGAAATCCCGCTTTATCAAAGCTTTCTGGAAAACATCAATTACGAAACCCTTGTCACATATAATGGTAAATCCTTTGATTGGCCTCAGCTAAAAACAAGACATACCTTGATAAAAGAACATGTACCAAAACTACCGGAGTTCGGACATTTCGATTTGTATCATGCTTCAAGGCGCCTTTGGAGAAACAAATTGGAGCGAGTGAAATTATCTGCGGTCGAAACAGATATTTTAGGTGTACATAGAGAGGATGATATTCCTGGATATTTGGCGCCGATGATTTATTTTGATTTTGTTGAGAGGAAGAATCCAGAAATTCTGTTTGGGATCATGAAGCATAATGAATGGGATATCTTATCACTGATCACATTGTATATTCATTTGTCCCGAAAAATCCTCCAAATCGATGGATATACGGAAGAGTCCATGGAGATTGCACGATGGCTCGATTATTTGGGGAAAAAAGAGGAGTCAGTTGAGACATATCAAAAAATATTGGAAGCGGGAAGTGAGGAAGATCGGATAATGGCTGGTCATGCCTTAGCTTTCCAGAAAAAGAAGCTAAAACAATTCAATGAAGCTTTGGAGATTTGGAAGGAAGTTGCCTTAAAAGGGAATGTGCAAATAAGGATACAGGCGCAGATTGAATGTGCAAAATTATACGAACATCAATTTAAGGAAGTCGGTCATGCTCTAAAATGTTCAATAATCGCCCATCAAGAGATGGTAAGAGAAGGGATCACTCAGGAAAAAAAACAATTGGAATTGGAAAAGAGGATTCGGCGGCTCGAAAAGAAAGAAGGTTCAAAGGATATTTCTGTATAAAATAAAGGAATGAGAATGGTCTTTTAGTGCAAAAGGATGAAAATAAAAAATATGTATACAATTATTGTAGCCTTCAACTATTGTGTGTAAAATGGAAAGAGTTGAGGGTGAAATTCCAAGCGTTCATTTCATACCTTTACATCAAATAAAATTAAGGTGAAAGCGGAGCGGAGAAATGTATAAAACGACTTTATTTCTATTTTTTGTTGTCCTTTGTTTAACGATTGTTTTATTTACTTCATTAAAAGACAGTCTCTATTCCTTTTTGTAGAAAATCACCCTCCATATTTGAAGAGATAGCATTCATATAATAGTGTACTTATCGACAGCCATACATCGTTTTATACTTATTCTGTATAATTAGGTCATTTCATCAGTACACGTATCCCCTTTTTTTCATAGTCTGTAATGTAAGACTAAACTTATCATGATGAAAGGGGACGTATTATAAATGTATTTTCGTAATTGTGGAGGAAATAAACCCCATGTTATGGGAGCATCCAACAATGTAATGGGCGCACACAACAATGTAATGGGCGCACACAACAATGTAATGGGCGCATCAACCGGTAAAAAAAATTCCAACGTAATGGGAGCGTCTGACGTAATGGGAGCCTATAGTCCATCGGCTGTGTCTCCAGCTCAATATGGTCCATCGGCTGTGTCTCCAGCGCAATATGGTCCAACACAAACATCTCCATCTCAAGTTGCCCCAGCGCAAGTTTCTCCAACACAGCAATATGTTAATACGAATGTATCGAACACAGTGATTCCTGTCGTTCATCCATCACATACTACAAATGTCAATAAACATGTGAACACGTTTAAGCATTATTTCCCGCATACTCAATCCGTGGTGAACGAGTGCTATAATCAACACTTGATCTGTGGAAGGCCGCCGCAAAACCCATGCTGTCCGCCTAGGCATTTTGGATACTAAAAAATAAGGGCTTATTAAGCCCTTGTTTTCTTACATAATCATGTTAAAAGGGAGATTGACTATGCAATGAAGGTTTTGTATATGACCGGCTACAAAGCTTTTGAATTCGGGATATTTAAAAATGACCATGAAGCCGTAAAATATATAAAGAAAGCGATGAAACAGCGTCTCCTGCCATTGGTGGAAGATGGGCTGGAATGGGTGATCATCTCAGGTCAGTTGGGTACGGAATTATGGGGTGCCGAAGTGGTTTTCGAATTACAGGAAGAATTTCATCAGCTTAAATTAGGTGTGCTTACTCCTTTCCTGAAACAGGAAGAGTCATGGAATGAAACGAATCAAGAGTTCTACCGATCCATATTGGCCCGTGCCGATTTTGTTGAATCGATTTTCAACAAACCATATGAAGGGCCCGAACAGCTTAAAATCAAAAATAGGTATATGGTCCATAAAAGCGATGCCATGCTCATCATTTTCGAAGCCGAAAAAGAGGGATCAGCCCGATATCCTTATTTCGAAGCGATGAAAAAAGCTGAAACACAGCCATACCCCATCTTTCAGATAAACTTTGATGATTTGCAATCGGCTGCGGAAGAAGCGAGCTGGTCCGAAGAATGAGAGAAAATAATTATGGATTAAAAGTTGTTTCTAAAGCATAATCATATTATTATGAAATTTAGATACAGTTTTAATGGGAATACATACCGTTCACTGAAACAGTAAGATACAAAAAGGTGTTTCGTTGACAAACCCAAGCAGATTTGAAAAAATAATAAAAAGTCGATTGTATTGGCGAAAGTATTGAGGTGAAGTCTTATGCTATCCGATAAGATAAAATTAACGGCTAAAGATATTCTTGAAAAAGATTTTAAAACAGCCATGCGCGGGTATAAACCTGAAGATGTGGATCAATTCCTGGATCTGATCATTAAAGATTATGAAGTGTTCCATCAGGAAATTGAAGATCTTAAACAAGAAAATCTTAAATTGAAAAAACAAGCCGACGAGAGTACAAAACGTCCAAATCAACCTGCTCCAAGTGCTACCCCGGGAACCACTAACTTTGACATCCTTAAACGGTTATCCAACTTGGAAAAGCACGTTTTTGGTAACAAGCTTTTTGATTGAGGTTTTGCATTGTAAAAGTAAAAATTATTGTGGTATTGTGTTTTCGTGAATAATGGAGTATAATCAATTATGTTATGTTAACGTTTGGGTAATTGCTGCTGCATTAATGCAGTAGAGGAAAGTCCATGCTCGCACGGACTGCGATGTCCGTAGTGTTCGTGCCTGGCGAAAAAATAAGCTTGGGCAGCAATCTTGGATTGCTGACGGCTGGGAAAATGCCTAAGTCCTTTTGGATATGGCATGAATACCTATAAAAGTGCCACAGTGACGTAGCCTTTACAGAAATGTAAAGGGTGGAACGAGGTAAACCCCACGAGCGAGAAACCCAAATTAATGGTAGGGGCGCTTTCTTCCTTGGAAATGAACGAGGAGAAGGACAGGAGCACATGCTTCTGTAGATAGATGATTACCGCCGAAGTACGAGACGCGAGTCGCTTGCAGTACTGAGGAACAAAACATGGCTTACAAAACGTTATCATATTACACCAAAAGCACAACTCTCCTTTTAAAAGGAGAGTTTTTGTTTATGGAGATTGCCCTAATATAAAAAGATTGGGCATTTCCTTTTATTTTTCGTTTTCTGAAACTCCGCTGTGTTAAACTTAGAACTTGGCAAGTTTTTCATACCATTCGAAAAGTGTCCAGCGTAAAGAAAATGGCTTGAATGAAGTCTTCGGAAACGTTGTTAAAAATAGTGTTGGAATGTTAAGCATTCCTTGATTCTGGGTATCCTATTTATAAAGGTTCCTTAATTCTTCTGTTAGCTGAAGGGGGATAATGGATGGGAACCATACATAATTGGTTTGGATGATTTCAAGAATATAAGTGCAGCGATTATCTTAAGGTGCAGTGATAATAGAGTAAAGCTTTAATTTCACGGTAATCCATAGACGTTCCCGCTATATGATCATGATAGAAGCTAGGCCAACAATGAAGAATTCTAACGACAAGATAAATGGTAGTGGACCTTTTAAATAAGGTTTACATGTAAAAAATCAATGCCTGCTTCTAAAATACAGAAATTCGCGAAAAGGTGCCATTGATTTGGATTAATGGAAAGAAGGTGCAGAAATAATGAAACAATTCGATATTATCGCAACATCAGCAATGGGATTGGAATCAATTGTTGCCAAGGAGGTTCGGGATCTTGGTTACGATTGTCAAGTCGAAAATGGTAAAATCACGTATAAAGGGGATCAATCCGCCATTGCCCGCTCTAATTTATGGCTGCGTACTGCCGATAGGGTGAAAATTAAAGTCGCGGAATTTAAAGCATATTCATTTGATGAGTTGTTTGAAAAAACAAAGGCATTGAATTGGGAAGATTACTTATCGGCCGATGTTGAGTTCCCCGTGAGTGGAAAATCCGTTAAGTCAAAGCTATACAGTGTCCCTGATTGTCAGGCAATTGTCAAAAAGGCAATTGTTGATAGATTGAAAAGTAAATACAAGCAAGTGTCTTGGTTTGCTGAAACTGGTCCTTTGTTTAAAATTGAAGTATCTATTTTAAAAGATGTTGTGACACTCACCATGGACACTTCAGGTGCAGGTCTGCATAAACGGGGATATCGAACCGGGCAGGGGGAGGCACCTCTTAAAGAAACATTGGCAGCTGCGTTAATCATGCTGACCAATTGGAAAGCGGATAAACCTTTCATAGATCCATTTTGTGGATCTGGAACGATTCCCATCGAGGCGGCCTTAATTGGTCAGAACATAGCACCTGGTTTTAATAGGGAATTCGTATCTGAAACTTGGTCATGGATGGACAGCAAGGTTTGGGATGAAGCACGGATCGAGGCTGAAGATTTAGCCGATTATGATCAGTACTTGGACATAACCGGTTGTGATATTGACCATCGAATGGTCGATATAGCTAAAGCTAATAGTTTTGAAGCCGGTCTTGGTGATCTGGTTGAATTCAAACAAATGCAGGTGAGGGATATCTCAACCAGGAAAGAGTATGGTGTCATTGTCGGGAACCCGCCTTATGGAGAACGTCTTGGCGAGAAAAAAGCGGTTGAGCAGATGTATAGGGAAATGGGCCAAGCCTTCAAGAAGCTTGATACTTGGTCAGTATACATGATTACCTCCAACCCTGACTTCGAACAGCATTATGGTAAGCCTGCAACGAAAAAAAGGAAATTGTTCAATGGTTTCATCCGTGCTGACCTTTATCAATATTGGGGGAAAAGGCCGCCAAGACAGCCTCAAGGTGAATAAGTAGGTAGAATATAACGGAGGATTTTGCTAGTCAGGACGATTTATTCATAATAGGTTCCAGTCTTGCTTATCATTTCCTTTTCTGTTATTCTAATAATGAATTATTTTTGTTCAGATTTAAGGAATACCTTAATATTCTTTTGAACAAGGATAGTAATATAATGTGTGGAGAACACACTAGGAGGCAACAAAAATGGAACAAGGTAAAGTAAAATGGTTTAACGCAGAAAAAGGTTTTGGATTCATCGAACGTGAAGGTGGAGACGATGTATTCGTACATTTCTCAGCTATCCAAGGCGAAGGTTTCAAAACTCTTGAAGAAGGCCAAGACGTTACATTTGATGTAGAACAAGGTCAACGTGGACCACAAGCATCAAACGTAAACAAAGCTTAATTCAACCCTATATTATTTACAGACAGGCTCTCTTTTGGAGCCTGTCTTTTATTTTACGAATGGACAACCAGGCAGCATACATAGAAAAAATATAATACGTTTCATTTTCTAATGGTTGGTAAATATCTTGACTATTAATGTGAAATAAAGGATAATATACTTTTGCCTAAGATTATAATGATTCGGATTCTATATACTGATGATAGTTAAAAGGGGAGACCAGGATGCTTAAAACACTGCCTTTTTCGGTAACAAAGGAAGATTCTTTTTACGATAAGCTTTCAGAATGGATCGGTGATGTCTTTTACGATATTCTTCCCGAAAAAGGATTTGAGCTGCGTGACGAACAAATCTTCATGGCATTTCAATTAGAAAAAGCCTTTAAGGAAAAGAATGTAAGTTTTGCTGAAGCAGGGGTAGGGACCGGTAAGACATTGGTCTATTTACTATATGCGATTTGTTATGCGAGATATACGAATAAACCGGCCATTATTTCGTGTGCAGATGAAACGTTGATTGAACAGCTTGTCAAAGAGGAAGGCGACATCCAAAAAATCAAGAATGCTTTAGGTATTGAAGTGGATGTTCGGCTTGCTAAATATCACGATCAATATGTATGTCTAAAGAAGTTGGATTATGCAGTGAATCATGAAGATTCAGAGGGAATAGATCAGCTATATGATGAACTTCCCAAGTTTGTCCATGATAACTCATCCATGAACGCCTATACTGCATATGGGGACCGTAAACAGTACCCATATTTAAATGATGAAGACTGGTCTAAAGTTGGCTGGGATCAACTCCAAAACTGTTTCACTTGTGATAAACGCCATCGATGCGGGCAAACCCTATCACGGGACCACTATCGAAAATCAAGTGATTTGATCATTTGTTCACATGACTTCTTCATGGAGCATGTATGGACCAAGGAAAAGCGTAAGCGTGAAGGACAATTACCATTGCTGCCAGATCATAGCTGCGTTGTCTTTGATGAAGGTCACTTATTGGAATTTGCTGCTCAAAAGGCTTTAACTTATAAAGTTGGGGAACAAACCCTTGCCTCGGTTTTGGAATTGCTTACAGCCAATCAGGTTCGTGAAGAAACCTTATACATCATTGAGGATTTAATTGATATCAATGAAGAATTTTTTGATTTGTTGGATGAAAAAGCGATACATGTCAGCGGATCTAATCGTTATGAAATCCCAATGTCCAAAGAAATTACAAGCTTTGCCCATAAGCTTCACAAAAAGGTTGAGGAGTTAGAGGAGAACCTAGTTTTTGAAGCGGAAATGTACACGATCAATGATTATGATTTAAAAGTGACGGAAGAATATTTAGAGCAGCTGGGCTACTCCCTTTCTCTATTTGTAAAGGATGAACAGGCCGTTTCCTGGTTTGAAGAAAATGAAATGACCAAAACATTGGTCATCATGCCAAGGCTCGTACAGGATATTTTGTCTGAACAGGTATTCTCTAAAAAAATCCCTTACATTTTTTCATCGGCAACATTATCGGATAATAAATCCTTTCAGTACATTGCAGATAGTTTAGGGATAGAAAAGTATGACAGCTTTTCCGTTGAATCACCGTTTGATTACGATGAAGTCATGAAAATGAATATGCCTACCTTCGAAAATGGAGATCAATTGGCTAAACTTCAATTTACGATGAAGACAATTGAGGAAAATCAAGGTCGAACACTCGTGTTGTTCCAATCAAAAGAAGAATTGCATTGGTTCAAGGAAAACTGCCCAGCGTCTTCTTATCCATTTTATTTTGAAGGGGAAGCGGAAATCAGCGAGCTGGTTAAGAAGTTCCAAGAGGATGAGCAATCTGTTCTTTTCTCCTATCATTTATGGGAAGGACTTGATGTTCCAGGGCCTTCATTACAAAATGTTGTGATACACTCCCTGCCATTCCCGCCGCGCGATCCAGTTTTCGAGGCTAAACGCAACTCGGTTTCCGACGCATTTGAAGAAGTGGACCTTCCATACATGCTCCTTCGCTTGCGCCAGGGAATAGGGCGTTTGATCAGGACGAGCAATGATTCGGGGACAGTCCAGATTTTGATTGATAAGGATCTTTCGGAGAAGGTGAAAGAGAAGATTGTATCCATTCTTCCTGTCGCGCTTTAACTAAAGTCAATCCAAAAAAGAGCCAAGGTGCCCCTTGGCTCTTTTTTTATTTTAATTTTTTAATCGGAGTGGTTCTGATAGGAATGATTTTTGTATAATATGGTAAAGTGTAGTTGGAAGGAGCAGTGACTATGACTAAAAAGGGTATCGATCTGATAGAAAAAGAGTTTAAAGAATATGTAAAGAAAATCTCGGCGTATAATGAAGCACTCGCGTTAATTTTTTGGGATTTGCGTACAGGTGCACCGAAAAAGGGAGTTGAGCAGCGTTCCGAAGTTATCGGGGTGCTTTCCTCCGAAGTGTTTAATATGAGCACAAGTAAAGAAATGGAATCCTTCATTGCAGAACTTTCGAAGGAGCCTCTTAGTGAAACGACTAATAAAATGGTGCAAGAGTGTAAGAAAGATTTTGAAAGGAATAAGAAAATTCCTGCAAACGAATATAAGGAATTCGTCATTTTACAATCGCGTTCTGAAAGTGCATGGGAAGAGGCAAGGGAAAAAGCTGATTTTTCTTTATTTCAACCTTATCTGGAGCAAATTGTAGCGTATACCCGCAGGTTTGTAGAATACTGGGGATATGAAGGGACGAAATATAATACCCTTTTGGATATGTATGAACCAGGCATGACTGTAGATGTACTTGACAGCGTATTCAGTGAGCTTCGGTCGAGGATCGTTCCTTTGGTAAAACAGATTGCAACAAGCGAACATAGACCTGAAACAGGGTTCCTTTATAAAGAATTTCCAAAAGAAAAACAGCATCAACTCAATTTGGAAATTCTAAAACAGCTAGGATACGATTTCAAGGCTGGCAGGCTGGATGAAACGGTTCACCCTTTCGAAATTAGAATAAATAGGGGAGATGTCCGGGTGACGACCCGATACGATGAAAATGATTTTAGGGGGGCAATCTTTGGTACCATTCATGAATGTGGACATGCCATTTATGAACAGAATATCGCCAATGAGTTAACCGGAACACTTCTTGATTCCGGGACATCCATGGGGATCCATGAATCACAATCTTTATTTTTCGAAAACTTCATTGGACGGAACCAAAGCTTCTGGAAAAATAAATTCTCCTTATTAAAAGAATATGCCCCCGAACAATTCAATGACGTGACACTGGAGGAATTTTACCGGGGCATTAACGAATCGAAACCATCGTTCATCCGTATTGAAGCAGATGAACTGACGTATCCTCTACATATAATGATTCGGTATGAACTGGAAAAGGCTCTTTTTAATGGAGAACTTGAAGTGAAGGATTTACCGGAAGTCTGGAATGAAAAATATAAGGATTATTTGGGAATTGTTCCTGAAAATGATGCCATGGGCGTGTTGCAAGATGTACACTGGGCAGATGGCAGCTTTGGTTATTTCCCTTCTTATGCATTGGGCTATATGTATGCAGCCCAAATCAAGCAAGCGATGCTTAAAGATTTGCCTGATTTTGATGGACTGTTGGAAGCGGGGGATATTGCGCCAATCAGGGAATGGCTTAATGAAAATATACATAAATATGGAAAAACAAAAAAACCTTTGGAGATTTTGAAAGAAACGACAGGGGAAGGTCTGAATGTTCAGTATTTAATAAAGTATCTTGAAGATAAATATAAAGAAGTTTATAAAATCAAATGAATCAAAGGAAGAAGGACTTGCATTAAGTGTAAAGGCCTTCTAAGTTTGTAGACAAAAGGGGTTCGGAATTAAAAATTCCGAACCCCTTTTGGAAATTCCCTTTAAATTTCCGCCTGGAATTAAGCGATTGGGGCTCTACAAGCCCACTAGGCTAGGCCATTTTTGGACCTTACTATGTCCAATTGGCCATCTTTTTTTAGTAATCCAGCGAAAAAGTAAGCATCGCCTGCATCTACAATTTTTAAGTCCCCTTAAAGTAGTCCACTGCATACCATTCTTTTGCATCTCCCGAATACACGCTCAATCGTTTCTTTCCGTTTCGCATATATAGTTTTTACATCTAAATGATGACGCAGATGATCTGCATCTTCCACATAGGTTTGCCAGATAGGCCGTGTCACCACTTTTTGAAATTCTTTTTGTACACTGTGATAAAGATGAGGATGTTGCACAGATGTGTTTTGGCGATTTGTACTCACGATAACCCTCTTTATAAGTAATCATTTCCAGTTCATTTCGCTGAATAGAATCATGCTTTATAGGCAAAAGGGTTCTAAAAGTTAAACAAAGTTGAACGGAATATGCGAGACGCCTGCTTAGAAAAGCGAGTCCAGGGGAGACCCCGCAGGCGCAAAGGCGACGTGGGCGGACCGCCCGTGGAAAGCGAGTACCTGTAGAGGAAATCAACGGTCAAATATGTACAAACCATAAAAGGGCATGAACAAAATACCAGTAAATGTTATTTGAAGTGGCAGCGATGTTTTTTCTTTATAGGTAAATCCATGCTATTTAGGTTTAGTGATTTCACAATTTTCTATTAATACGAATGATGACTTATTTTTTTTATTGAAAGTTCGGTTTTTAACAAAAATAACTTTTCAAATAGAGTCAGCGTTGTTATAATTCATATATTAATAAAATATTAAGTTTCACTCGTATAATAGCAGGGATATGGCCTGCAAGTTTCTACCGGATTACCGTAAATAATTCGACTATGGGTGAGTAATAGATCTTGTTGCATAATGAAGGCTTTTGCTGATTCTTTTTTCATTCGTGCCCAAGAAGTATTGCTTCACTCAAAAAAAGTGCAGCAATGTTTCTTGGGCTTTTTTATATGCCTGGAAACAATTGCATAGATTATGGGTCAATAAACATCCAAGATTGGGAGGAACCTTCATGCAACTTTTAAAGGATAAAATTTTGTCCGAGGGTCAAGCTTTATCAGAAGATATTTTAAAAGTAGATTCATTTTTAAATCATCAAATGGATCCTATGTTAATGAAAGAAATTGGTAAAGAATTCGTAAAACGTTTCGAACAAAAGGAAATAACGAAAGTGCTGACAATTGAATCTTCTGGCATTGGACCTGGTTTGATGGCTGCGCTGGAATTGGAAGTTCCGCTCATTTTTGCCCGTAAACGTAAATCACTTACTTTAACAAATGATTTAATAACGGCGTCCGTTCATTCCTTTACAAAAAAAGAAACCAATACCATTACGGTTTCCAATAAATATATTGAAGCCGGAGATAAGGTTTTGATCATCGATGACTTCCTTGCTGTCGGACAGGCAGCACGTGGGTTGGTGGAAATCTGTAAGCAGGTTGGAGCAGAAGTGGCCGGAATCGGCATCGTGATTGAAAAAGCATTCCAAAGCGGTGGTAAGGATCTTAGGGAACAAGGTTTTCAAGTGGAATCACTTGCACGGATTGCTGAGTTGAAATTCGGTGAGATAACGTTTGCTGAGGAAAAGGAAGGAGAAGCCGTCAATGTCTAATCAATCACCATTAAAAGTTGCTTCATTAGGATTACAACATGTTCTTGCCATGTATGCCGGTGCAGTCGTCATTCCATTGATAGTCGGTGGGGCGCTGGGATTGACTGCAGCGCAGTTAACTTATTTAGTTTCGATAGACATTTTGATGTGCGGGATAGCAACTTTATTGCAAGTATGGAAAAATAAATTCTTTGGAATTGGGCTTCCGGTCGTCCTGGGCTGCACATTTACAGCAGTTAGCCCGATGATTGCAATTGGTACGCAATATGGAATCAACTCCATTTATGGATCTATTTTAGCGTCGGGATTGATTGTCATTATCATTAGTAAGTTTTTCGGAAAACTGGCAAGGTTCTTCCCGCCCATTGTCACTGGATCGGTCGTTTTGATTATTGGCATTACACTCATTCCTGTTGCCATCAACAACCTTGGTGGAGGCCAAGGAGCTGCTGATTTCGGAGACTTGAATAATGTAGCTCTTGGGTTCGGAACTTTGTTATTCATTATATTCATGTATAAATTCTCATCAGGATTCGTACGCTCCATCTCTATTTTATTGGGGCTTTTAGTAGGAACATTTGCAGCTTTCTTCCTTGGGAAAGTCGACTTTAGCTCGGTTGTCAGTGCCACTTGGCTGCATATGCCTCATTTTTTCTACTTTGGAATCCCGACATTCAACGTCACGGCAATCATTACAATGACATTGGTGGCGATCGTCAGCTTGGTGGAATCGACTGGTGTTTATTATGCTCTTGGTGAAATCACGGACAAAGAAATTTCAGAAGACGATCTGGCTCGCGGATATCGTTCTGAAGGACTTGCCATCATGATTGGCGGTTTGTTCAATGCGTTTCCGTATACAGCTTTTTCACAAAATGTCGGCTTGATTCAATTGTCAGGCATTAAAACAAGAAATGTCATATTCACAACGGCTGGCATTCTTATTTTCATAGGTTTTGTTCCAAAAATCGGTGCATTCACGACAATTATCCCTTCTTCCGTGCTTGGCGGTGCAATGGTGGCGATGTTCGGCATGGTAATTGCCGCTGGAATTAAGATGTTGAGCAAAGTTGATTTTGCTTCTCAAGAAAATTTATTGATCATCGCTTGTTCAGTAGGGATGGGACTAGGGGTGACCGTCGTTCCTGAGCTATTTGCGCAAATTCCGGAAAGCTTTCAAATCTTAACGGAAAACGGTATTGTTGCCGGAAGTTTGACAGCTATATTCTTGAATATCGTTTTTAACATCATCCCTACAAAAGGGAAAGTGAAGGAAGCCCGCATTGAAGGGCAAAATGTAGCCTGATTAAAAATAGATTCTGTAATCTTGATAGATTCACCCGTTTACATGCCCAAAATCCTCAGGTGAAGAGGATTTTGGGCATTTTTTTCATTTAGGCCGAAGCATATCATTGATAATGAATTTGGAGTTTTGTCAGATAAAAGGAAACTCTCTTCACTTTTTGAATATATTGATAGTATATGTTCAGGAAAGTAGTGATAGGGATGGAGAAAAAATATTGTATTCATTGCAGGACCATACTAAGCCAGGAGTATAGGTGCAGTGTGTGTGGAAAAGAGGAGTTTCAAAACATTATTATACAAGTGCAAAATCAATCTTCAGTAAAGAAAGATGACTGAAAGCGCCCCCTTACCAAATTATAGGTAAGGGGGTTTTATTAAATCGTGTATACATATCGATTATTAAGGTGATATGAAGAGTACCTCGCCATTGCCCATCATGACGTGGGAGGTTGTAATACCAACCAATGCTTTGTCTCCTGCTAAAGAGGCGGTAACATTACCGGCAAGCATGCTGCCGAATTCTGCTGCAAAGGATTCAAGCATGATTTCACCGTTTTACTCATCCCATCCGTTTGTTCCCTCGATCATTGACTCCGTTATTCCTTTCTCTTTGGACATTCAAAAGCCGGACCTCATAAGTCAGCCTTTCGTACAGGAATGCATTAGCGCCCTTATCTGCATGAAAGGTGATATTGTGGAAGATGTTCCTCCACTTGTATTGTTGTACTTTCCGTTTTATGGTATTGTGCAGTCCTTTTTGCCTGAGTATTTAGAAGAAAAGAAAAAAAAATTATTAAATGCCTATACATATCACCATTTAGCTATAAAGCATAATTGGTGTCATGGTGGGTATATTAACCATATCATGAATATTTAGGGGTGGAATCATGCCGTATTTATTATCTGCATCTCATGTAAAGCTGCCACATTTGCTTTCACAAGAAAAAATCATGGAATTTTCGAGAGAAATATTTGGAGCATCATTTAAGAATATAGAACGGTTACTAAAGGCATTTAAGAATGGACAAGTGGAAAATCGATATTTTTCAAATGATCTCGATTGGTTTAAAGAGGATCATTCTTTTGCCGATCGGAATGATTTATATATAAAGCAGGCAATCAAATTTGGGAAAGAAGCTATAGAAAAATGCTTAGCCAACACAGAATTTTTAAAAGAAGGACTGCAGGCAAACGAGCTAGATGCTTTCTTCTTTATCTCAAGCACGGGGATTGCCACCCCGACCATTGATGCCAGGATAATGAATGAACTTACATTTAACCCGCATGCTAAAAGGATTCCGATTTGGGGGCTTGGCTGTGCAGGGGGAGCGAGTGGCCTATCACGTGCTTTTGAATATTGCCAAGCATACCCGACTGCGAAGGTCATTGTTTTAAGCGTGGAGTTATGCAGTCTGACATTTCAAAGGAATGACATCTCCAAAAGCAATTTAATTGGGACTTCCCTATTTTCCGACGGAGTAAGCTGTGTTTTGGTTTGCGGTGATGATGTACCGAGTGAACAGTTCTCAAAAAAAGTAAGACATTTGCAATTTTTGGATTCGCAATCGACACTAATGCCGGATTCATTGGATGTAATGGGGTGGGATGTTAAAGATCAAGGGTTATACGTGATTTTTTCGAAAGATATCCCTACAATCATCAAGGATTGGCTTAAACCGAATGTTCAAGAGTTCTTAATGGAGAATGGATTCGATCTAAACGATGTAAAAGATTTCATCGCTCATCCTGGAGGCAAGAAAGTAATTGATGCTTATCACGAAGCCCTCGGGTTCGATGAAAGCATGACGGGAGAGTCAATGAGCGTATTGCGTGAATTCGGCAATATGTCCTCAGCGACTATTTTGTACGTTCTGGAGAGGTTCATGCAGCGGGGCGGGAATAAAGGTGAGGTGGGCCTGGCTGCTGCATTGGGGCCTGGGTTTTCATCTGAACTTGTGTTAATGAGGTGGAAGTGATGATCTTCGCCATTTTCATTATCTTGATCGCTATACAGCGCCTTGTTGAATTATATATCGCCAAACAAAATGAAAAACAGTTGAAAGCCGGAGGAGCAATAGAATACGGTGAGTCCCATTACAAATGGATGGTTCTGATGCATCTTAGTTTTTTTATTGTTCTCATTATTGAAGTGGTCGCCCTTGAAAGGGATATATCTGAACTTTGGCCGATTTGGCTGACCCTTTTTCTAATTGCGCAGTCAGGAAGGGTTTGGGTAATCCGTTCATTGGGAAAACATTGGAATACAAAAATCATAGTGGTTCCTGATGCCGATGTAGTCATTAAAGGTCCTTATAAATTTTTCAAACATCCGAACTATATCATAGTGGCAACTGAGATTTTAGTTATTTCCTTATTATTCAATGCATATTATACTGCTATCATCTTTAGTTTATTGAATGTTTGGATGATGATGGTAAGAATCCCACTGGAAGAGAAGGCATTAAAGGAACACACGGAATATTCTACGGTTTTTAAGGGAGAATAATAAAAAAATGAAATTACTTATTGAAAATGATTATCGTTCGTGATAAGATTCTAAATGAAGATGAAAATTATTCTCATTCGGATTTCAATCATTTATTTTAATTAAAAACTAAAAGCTAATCAATATAAAAGAGGATGGTGTTGGTAATGGTTTGGGTATTCATTTTATTGACAATCGCTACATATGGTTTTGTGATGAAACATGTATTGAATAATATTCAAAAACCGGCAAAGGCAGTAAAAGCTTATACCGGGTCACCAATGGAAAACCGAGCTGCTTTTAACCCCACCCCAACAACCAGGTAAACATCCTGGTTTTTTTTTTGCATTCCAACAATAGGATCAAATTGCGCGAATCCACCAATTGGTGGTTTTTTTTTGAACATGGCCTGTAATGAATCATATAGTAAAAATAAAGCTGACGGTATGAATAACAAACGAAATCGTTTACAATAAGAATATCAAAATGACGATAGATTAAGGGGTATGGATTCATGATTCAAGAAACATTAAAGCAACAGTCCAAATTGGGAATTTTGACTGCCATGTATGAGAAATTTCAATCGGCAGGTGATACAGGCAATGCAGATAAAATGAAACAGTTAATCATGAAAGTGAATAATGAGGAGTTCATCATTGCTTTTTGCGGGCATTTTTCAGCGGGGAAATCTAGTATGATCAACTTTCTCCTTGGTGATCAAGTATTGCCTTCAAGTCCGATTCCAACGAGTGCAAATACGGTAAAGGTACAAAAAGGGGAAGACTATGCCAAAGTCTTTTACCATCATCAGCCACCAGTCTTATTTCCTGCACCTTATGATTTTAAAGAGGTCAAGAAATTTGCCAAGGATGGAGATTCAGTATCGGCAATAACGATAAGTTCCAATGATTTTTCACTGCCGGATTCATGTGCGATCATGGATACGCCAGGAATCGATTCGACAGACGATGCACATAGAGTTTCTACGGAATCTGCCCTGCATCTAGCTGATGTCGTTTTTTATGTCATGGACTACAATCACGTCCAATCAGAAGTGAACTTCCTATTCACGAAAGAATTGTTGGAGGCTGAAAAACCGACATACTTAATTATCAATATGATCGATAAGCATGATGAAAAGGAGCTTGGGTTTCAAGACTTCAAGCTTTCCGTTTCTGAAGCTTTTGCGAACTGGAATGTATATCCTGATGGTATTTTTTATACATCCGTAAGAGACTTGAACAATACCGAAAATGAAATAGAAGTGGTCAAGCAATTCATATATGAAATGGCGGGCAAAGGTTTAAATGATGGGAAGGATGCCATCATGCAATCGGCTAATGCCCTTGTCGAAAGACATCTTAATTGGCTGAAGGAGCAGTATGAAGAGGAACATGCCGATGATATTGAAGTATTATCAGAACTGCCTCATGAAGAGCGGATACACTTGACGAATCAGGTGGACAGCCTATTGAAAGAAAAAAAATCATTGACTGGACGCATAGAGGAAATCAAGGGCCAGTATGCCGATGCATTGGAAACCATTTTAAAAGGCGCATACATCATGCCGGCTGCAACACGGGACCTAGGTAAATCATTCTTGGAATCGGCTCAGCCGGACTTTAAAATGGGTCTATTATTTGCCAAGAAAAAAACGGATGCCGAACGTGAGGCACGTATTAAGGCGTTCTTGAGCGATCTGCAAGAAAAGGTGAAAACCCAGCTTGAATGGCATCTTAAAGAACTGGCGGTTAAAACGCTTAATCAAGCGGAAATCCATGATTCAACACTTGAAAGTAAGGCTCAGGCACTTCAGATCGAGGTAACGGAATCTTACATAAAAAACTCTTTGAAGCCTCAAGTCGATATTACGGGTGAATACGTTTTAAACTATACGAATGATTTGGCATCAGCCATCAAAAAGAAAGCACGTGATGTATCAGAAGGATTTTTGAATGATATGGTTACCGTTATGGAAGGAATAGTGGAACAGCAGTCCATGTCCATCGATAAGGAACTTGAAGGTTTTTCTGAATTTGCGGAAGCCCTTAAAGTTACTGCTGCGATGAACGCGGAAATCGAGTACCAAACGGAACGTTTAGAGGCCATTGCCCATCAAACTGAATCATTGGTCGATGAGCGTGAAATCGATATGCTGTTAACTGAATGGAATGAAGAGGAAAATAATATTACAGTCAAAATCATGACAACCGATAAAGTAAGTAATTCAAGGTCCGTCAACGAACAATCTGTAAGTGATCATGTTAAAGAAATCACGGATGCTGTACCTTCCGTGACTGTTTCTTCATCTGATGCTACTGATTTACGCGGAAAAGAAAAGCTAGTGGAAACTGCAGCGAGTTTAAAACAGGCGGCCGAGCTGATCCAACCTCTGAGAGGGTTTCAATCGCTTTATAAAGAATTAAAAGAGAAGGCAAATCGCTTGGAACAACAGACGTTCACGGTTGCCCTCTTCGGTGCATTCAGTGCGGGTAAATCTTCCTTTGCCAATGCTTTGATGGGAGAAAGCGTACTTCCTGTCTCACCAAATCCGACAACTGCCGCAATCAACAAAATCATGTCTTCGGACGCTGAGCATCCACATGGAACGGCAACCGTCAAATTAAAGACCGAAGCGATGCTGTTGGAAGATGTAAGCCTGGCATTGGCAGCTTTTGATAAATCGGCAAAGACTCTGGATGAAGCACTGCAACTAGCAGGGCAAATCATTGCGAAGGCAGGGGAAGTTGATAAGGGTAAAACGCACTTATCGTTTCTTAGGGCGTTTCATCAAGGGCTTCCCGAGTACCAAAATGATTTAGGAAATGTGGTTACGGTAGACCTTGAAGGATTTAAACGGTTTGCTGCGGAAGAGTCCAAGTCATGTCTTGTTGATCTGATCGAATTGCGTTATGACTGTGAAATGACAAAGCAGGGGATGGTCCTTGTTGACACACCTGGGGCCGATTCGATTAATGCACGCCATACTGGAGCAGCTTTCGAATATATTAAGAATTCGGACGCCATCCTATTTGTGACTTATTATAATCATCCATTTTCCCGGGCAGACAGGGAGTTCCTGATACAGCTTGGACGTGTGAAAGATTCTTTCGCTATGGATAAGATGTTTTTCATCGTCAATGCCGTCGACCTGGCACAAACGACTGACGAATTGGGCGAAGTGATGGATTATGTCACAGATCAATTGAATGGATTCGGTATCCGTTTTCCAAAACTGTTCCCGCTTACGAGTAAGGGGGCGTTGATGGAAAAACAAACGCCTGGTTCGTTTAAGCATTCATTCCTTCCTAATAGCGGAATCATGGAATTCCAAGGCCAATTCGATTCTTTCATAGAAAACGATTTAACTGGACTTGCGATTGAATCGGCTCAAGCGGCTGTAAAAAGAACCGAAGAATTGCTACGAGATGTA
This sequence comes from Peribacillus sp. SRI_006, assembly GCF_057586375.1. NCBI lineage: Bacteria > Bacillati > Bacillota > Bacilli > Caryophanales > Bacillaceae > Peribacillus > Peribacillus sp. SRI_006. The sequence continues at coordinate 159,958 of NZ_JBYCZT010000007.1, forward strand.
ATTACAGCTTCCAGACAGGATGAGAAAGCGAAACGAAAAGCCCTGGAGACACTTTCTCATGAGTCGCAGGCCATTTCGGAACTCCTTTCAGTCATTAAAGGGGATGCCGAAAAGCAACGGTTGAAAAAAGAGATAGACGAATTGACTTTCTATAGTAAACAACGGGTCTTCTTCCGGTTTAATGATTTCTTCAAAGAATCGTTCAATCCAGCTGTTTTAAAAGATGATGGAGGCGATCTGAAAATTGTCCTCAAGCAATCGATGAAGAACTTATTGGATGCGTTAGGCTTTGACCTTGCCCAGGAAATGCGGGCAACGGCTTTAAGGACGGAAATGTTCGTAAATAAATTACTGAATGAGAAACAGGGCAGTTTGCTTCAGCAAATGCAAAAAATAAGAAGAACCCTTTCATTACAGCCATATGAACCCAATGAGAGGGAATCCCTTGAATTCACTGGAGCTTTTGCCCAATTGGATACAGGGGAATTCAAAAAGGAATTGGCATTATTCAAGAATCCAAAATCTTTCTTTGAAAAGAATGAAAAAGCGAAAATGAGCGAAGGTCTTCAGAAGCGTTTGGATGAACCTGCCCTTATATATGCAAAAGAACAGGGTGAGAGGATTTACGAAATGTATAATGAAGTCCTCGATCAAGAGCTACTCGCGATTCAAAAAGAGTTTAAGACGGAAGTATCGGATATCTTTGCAGGTTTACGTGCAGCATTGGAGGAAACGGTTGATTTACCGTATTATGAAAATGCTGTAGCGGAATTGGCTAAAATGCATTCGAAATAGAAACGAGGTTCATTCATGAAAGAAAACCTTATTTCACGCTTGAGATACCTGGAAAAAAATGAGGATATAACGATATTGATGGCTGCTGTTACTGGCAGCCATTCTTTTGGTTTATCATCGGTCCAATCGGATTTCGATGTTCGGTTTATATATGTTCATAATGATAAGCGATCATACTTGAGCTTGAGTCAGCCAGTTGAAGTCATTCAAGTGAAAGAAGGCCTATTTGACATGGAAGGCTGGGATCTCTTTAAATCATCCCGACTTACCTTAAAGAGTAACCCTGCTCTATTTGAATTGTTTCAGTCACCTATCAGGTTGATAACCCATCCGGATTATTATAGGAAGATGACTGGTTTGATAGCGGATTGCTATTCCAAAAAGGCACTGGGGCACCATTACTATCGGATGATGAGCGACAATCTTCAACAATTGACAAAAACAAGGGGTTCCGAAAGAAAAGAGCTAAAAATATGGGTACAAGTATACCGTTCGTATTTAACCCTTGAATATATCATCCAACGGGGTTCGCTGCCACCATTATCGGTATGGGAATTACTTGATTCGGTTTCAATGGATCAAGGAATGAAAAACAGGATGACCCGGATATTTAAAGCAAAACAAATGGAAGAATGTATAAGCAACAATGAAAGTGAAAATAATCTTTCGCTAATAGAAGGGAAATCACTTTCCATAAAGAATGAGATAACTAAGCTACATCAAGGTAAGAACATGGAAATGGAACTTAATGAATTGATTTGGGCCATTTTGGAATAGGGGGGATATGAGATGAGTTTTATAATCGAAAAAGAAGAGCTGTTGCCGTTGTTGAATTCTAAAGATATCAGAATTTGTGACTGCCGCTTTCAACTAGGCTCTCCTGATTCAGGGTATAATGATTACAAAAAAGATCATATTTTAGGCGCTGTTTATTTCGATCTTGAAAAGGACTTATCTGGTCAGGTTCAAGATCATGGCGGAAGACATCCTCTTCCTGACCTGGAAACCATTAAAGATAAACTGGAATCAAATGGAATCACCAACGATACTGTACTTATCGCTTATGATGGCGGGGAAGGTTCTTTTGCTTCCAGGTTTGTCTGGTTGCTAAGCTACCTTGGGCATCAGAAAGTCTTTGTCCTGAACGGGGGATATCGCGCCTGGAGGGATGCGGGCTATCCGATTGACTCGATTCAAATGAATTATATGCCAACCGAATATCGTATCGATTTAAATGAACACGTTTTTGCATCTTTTCGAAAAGTGAAGGATTACACTTTGAATAGACCTGACGATATCGTATTAATGGATTCACGGGAATCTAAGCGCTACGAGGGAATCGAGGAGCCAATTGATAAAAAAGCCGGCCATATACCTGGTGCAGTAAATAAGGTGTGGACGAACGTTATGGAAAATGGCTATTTTAAAAAGAAGGAAGATCTTCAGTCGAATTTCACAAGCATCGGTAAAGATAAGGAAATCATTGTGTACTGCGGTTCAGGTGTAACGGCCTCACCCAATTATATCGCCCTGAAAGAAGCGGGCTTTAAAGATGTAAAGATTTATATTGGCAGTTTCAGTGACTGGATCTCGTATGATGATAATCCAATTGAATAATATTTTTTCCAATTAAACGATCCTTAAAAAAAGGGACAGTTATGTTAAAATGGAAGTACATCATGATAGAGGTGATAATGTGTTAATGAAAGAAAATGAGCAGCATCCATCCTTTATGCTTGTCGATGGAATGGCGCTTTTATTTAGAGCTTTTTATGCAACGGCCGTTACTGGTCAATTCATGATTAACTCCAAAGGCATCCCGACCAATGCCGTTCAAGGTTTTTTGAAGCATATGCTGACGGCGGTGAATCACTTTTCACCCAGTCATGTAGCGGTATGCTGGGATATGGGCAGCAAGACTTTCAGAAATGAATTATTTGATGGATACAAGGCGAATCGATCAGAAGCTCCAGTCGAAATGATTCCTCAATTCGACTTAGCGAAAAAAGCGGTTGAAGCATTCGATATCCCTAACATAGGACTATCTGGTTATGAGGCGGATGACTGTATCGGAACAATTGCCAAAGCATCTGCACAACATAGCCGAGTGGGTATATTGACTGGCGATCAAGATATGCTTCAGTTAATAGAGGAAAACATTTCCGTACTATTATTAAAAAAAGGGTATGGTAACTATGAGGTGCATAATCCCGATAGCTTTTTTGAGTGGAAAGGGATTACACCAAGGCAAATGATCGATTTAAAAGCTTTAATGGGTGATACAGCTGATAACTATCCCGGAGTTAAAGGAATTGGGGAGAAGACAGCGTTGAAATTATTGATACAGTATCAAAGTATCGAAGGCATTCTTGAAAATGTTGCTTCATTGACGAATGGGCAACGTGCTAAAATTGAATCCGCTGTCGATATGCTTCATTTATCCAGAAAGCTAGCAGAAATAAAATGCGATGTACCAATTTCATGTCCTTTGGACGATGCGGTTTATCAGTATGATCGCGAAAAGGTCAAAAACCTGGCTAGGGATCATGAATTCAGGACATTACTGCGCATGATCTAATCAAACAAGGGGGAGCTTCCTAATGGGAGCTCCCCCTTTTGAAATTCCCTTTAAATTTTCGCCTGAATTTAAGAGTTTGGGGACCTACTAGCTCGCGAGTCGAAGGGAGACCCCGCAGGCGGACCGCCCGCGGAAAGCGAGTGCCCTAGTTCCAATCAACGTTCAAATTGTACAGTCCAGGACATCGGTCCTTTATTTTGTACGATGATTTTTTTGTCGAAAAATGGATAGTCAAATTCTTTGATATACGGTAAGATGAAAATAAGGCATGAAGTATGGAGTGGATGAGCAAGTGGCGAAATCAACTGAAGAGTATGTTAGTTTTTTAGAGGGTAAGGGATTCACTTTTGGTAATGACGCGATTGGTTTTATTTATTTTGGTAAGCGCTACACGGATGCAAGTGATATTTTAGTCAATGCAGCAATAGAGTTGACATTAAAGGTACAAAAGAATTTTGATGGCAGCTTTTATATCTCCTTTTTGGAAAACTTAAAACAAAATGGCATTGAAACGCGTAGTGCAGCGGTATCGTTTGCAAAAGAACAGGGGCTACTTAAATAAATCGGACTTCGTAACTGGAAGTCCGATTTATTTTGGGCTTTTCAAGAAAACCCCTGTGTCACCGGTTTCTTTTTCTTAACAGGCAGTTCTGCAAAAATCATTCCCAAGAATATGAATGCGCAGCCGATGATGGAAGCGGAAGTCAATTTTTCCCCTATCAATATGTATGAGGATAACGCTGCAAAAACCGGTTCCATTGAAAAGATCAGCGCCACTCTTGTAGGTGTTGTGTAGGCTTGGAAGAAGGTTTGTGCGAAAAAGGCGAAGGCCGTGGCAAGGGCTGCCGTAACCAACAAAGCAGTCCATACATCTCTCTGTAACATGACCTCTGAGCTGAAGATGACGGAATGATTCTCTTTGAAAATGAAAGCTGAAACAAATGATAATAAAGATACGGTGGAAACCTGAACCAACGTCAGCGGTAAAGCGGGAAGGGTCTTGGCATATTTAGCAGTAGTGATGATTTGCATGGCAAAACTGATTGCACACAAAAATACCAGCAAATCACCGATATTCAAATTGGAGCGGTCAGCGAAAGTCATTAAATAAAGTCCGATGGTTGCTGCTGCGACACCTATTATTGTATTGCGGGAAAGCCTATGCTTTAATAGCACCAGGGAAAAAACAGGTACCATGACAACACTTAATCCTGTTATAAAGCCAGTCTTGGCAGGCGTTGTATAATTCAATCCGATCGTTTGAAGTCCATAGCCGAGAAAAAGCCATACACCAATATGAAACCCAGCTTTAAAAAGGCTTTTGCTCCCGTTTTTCCCCTTTTTGTGTAGAGTAAATAAATAAGGGATGAGCAAGAATACGAACGCCATGAAAAAACGGACGGCATTAAACGTGAAGGGGTCAAGAAAAGATAGCGCATTTTGGACCATGACAAAAGTGACGCCCCAGATGAATACAACGAATAATAATGAAAAATCAGCTGTCTTGTTCATGATTTTCCTCAGCCTTATTCAAGCGAATGGCCCGTCTCGCCAACTCATCCGCGGACTTATTTTCGATATTTGGAATCCATTTCATGAAAAATAAATCAAGCTCGTCGGAAAGCTTTAACGCCCGTTCCAGCAAAAGGGCATACTTATTTTTTGCAAATCTTTTTTCAATGGCTTGGTTGATGGCTTGGGAGTCTGTACGAAAAGAAACGACTTGATACTCATTGGCCACACAAATCTCCAATGCTTTGATTAAGGCATGGTACTCCGCTTCATGGTTTTCCATATTCCCAAGCGGAAAGGAATGCCTCTCGACCACACCGTTATTATTTATGAAAACACCTGCACCGCTAGGCCCTGGATTGCCCGCACTGGCACCATCAATATACACTTCGATCAAGATGTGCTCCTCCTCGAGTTTAACTGTTTAAATGTTCGATATAATAACGTTTCATTTAAAATTAAGATTGAAACATGAGAATTTCAGGCTTATATGGGAACTATAATTAAAAAGAGTGATTAAAATGCTTACAATATATTATAAAGGGTATGACGAAAAAAAGGTATGAAAATTGTAAGCTGTTCTGCATGAATCGTGAATGGATAAGGAGCTGGAAATCTTTGAAGGTAATTATGCAATGGACATATCAAGCTTCAAAAAAACCATCTGCCGATTTCGTTTCGGATTGGCTTGATGCCGGGACTGCACTGGTCATTACAGAAGATCTTGAAAAGGCAGGAAGGCTGAAAGAAGTGGAATTCAAGGATGAATTCGATACAATATGGAACAAGAAGGAGTTAAAGAAACTCCTGACGGAAATTGAGGAAGAACCGCAGGATGTGACGGTCTTCTTTGATGGAGGTTTTCAAAAAGATGAAAAGGTGGCAGGAATTGGTGTTGCCATTTATTATCGTCAAGGAAAGAAGTTCTTGCGGTTACGCACCAATGTGAAATTGGAGCAATTCGAATCCAATAATGAAGCTGAATATGCGGCTTTTCATGAAGCGGTCAGGCAGATGGACGAACTTGGAATCCACCATCAAAGCTGTGTCTTTAAAGGTGATTCTCTTGTCGTCTTAAATCAACTTTCCGGTGAATGGCCCTGTATGGAAGAAAACTTAAATAAATGGCTGGACCGCATTGAAGCGAAATTGGATAAATTAAAGATCATTCCTGTCTGCAAGCCGATTTCTCGAAAGGAAAACCAGGAAGCCGATCGCCTGGCCACACTTGCACTGCAGGGAAAGGCCATTTTCAGTAAAATAGAAATTGCTGGGTCAAAGGAGCCATAACAACAATGAACAGGAAAAAAATATATGAAGAAGTGGAAGATGTTCTCGCTTCATTTTGCCAAGATTGTTTTTTAAGAAAGCATTTTCGAAAAGAGAAGGGGCGTACGTATGCCCATCAGTTCTGTATTTCAGAATGCACGGTTGGTGAAAAACTAAAACAGCTCGGCAATGAACTTAGTGACCGAACTTAATTGCTTTCATTAAGACACAAGAGAAAGAGGGATATGGTATTACAAATAAAAAATAGAGAAAAGTGTGAGAGCAATGAAAAATAGAAGAGGGAAGCATGTGAAACAGCCTCTTACCATACCCCCAAAATGATTTCAATAAGGGAAGAATTGAAAAAAGATGCATTTGCTTTAAGGGTAGAACATGTACAACCTAACGTAAATATTCAGGATAGAATCAACGAAGCTTCTCTTCATTTGAAAAACATCTTTCAAGATATACGTAAAGAAGGAAAAATACAGCTTGAAAAGATTGTATTGATTAAAGCAAAAGTTGCACCTGTCATTGCAGAAGCTGCAATGAACCCTGATATTTATTCCCTTTTCGATGAGCCGCATGCAGATCACGAGTACACGTATCGGCATAATATAGGTGTCGGGATAATCGCCACTTATCTAGGGATGAAGCTTGGATTATCCAAAGAAAACCTTTCAGCCCTGACCTTGGCAGCCATGCTGCATGATGTGGGGAAAACAAGGATTTCGGATAATATAGTGGAAAAACCGGGTAAACTGAATGAGGCAGAATATGAAGATATGAAACGCCATGCCATTTATGGATATGAATTACTTAAAAATATCCCTGGAATCCCACCATCGATTGCATTAACAGCCCTCCAGCACCATGAACGGGAAGATGGGCAAGGCTATCCTCAAGGGAAGAGTGGAAAGGGTATCCATCTTCATGCGAAAATCGCCGATAGCCGACGTATTCCATGCGATGTCATCATCATCAGGCCATGCCGTTTTATAAGGTGATTGAGCAAATGAACAGGGATATGGTCAGTAAATTCAATCCTGAGATCCTAATGGAGCTTGTAAGCCGATTAATGTCCACGTTGGTAGGAAAAGAAGTCATGCTTACCAATGGACGATTCGGGACGATCATCAAGATCGATCCATACAATCCCCATAAAGCTTTATTGAAAACCGGTACAGAGATCATAGATTTACGAATGGAAAATCGAATGAATCATCGGTTAATGGAAAAAAGCCCGATTATAAAAAATCGGGCTCTTCGTCATTCTGCTTTACCGAATCAAAATAGGTTTTGAGCATCACTTTATTTTCGCTGAAGTCTGCAATCGTATATTGATCAAGGACTTGAAGAAAAGCATCCAAGGCATTGTTAAGGACAAATTTCAATGAACAAACGGGAGAAATCACACAGTTATCGTGATCTTTAAAACATTCCACTAGATAAAAATCTTCTTCGGTTCTCCGCACAAGTTCCCCTACATTTATTTCAGCGGGTGATTTTGCAAGCCGGAAACCGCCATTTCTTCCACGTATCGTCTCAATATAGCCTAATTTACCTAGATTATGAACAATTTTCATCAAATGATTTTTAGACAGTTGATATACTTCAGAAATCTCTTTGATATTTGATAATTTGCTTTGGTCGTGGGTAGCCAGGTAAATCAACACTCTAAGTGAGTAATCGGAATAACTCGTCAACCTCATGTTTATCGCCTCACATTCTATCCCCATTTGACTATATCATAAATGTGAACATTTTATAAACATGAAAACTTATTATCTGAAAAGATGTATAAAAAATATTGCTTTTAATGCATTTAAGTTCTAATATAAACATGTATTCAAAATACTTGTTTATGAAAAGAGGTTTACCTATGCTATCCCAGAAAACTATCGATATTATAAAATCAACCGTACCTGTATTAGAAGTGCATGGTACAACTATCACAACTGTATTCTATAAAAATCTTTTCGAAGCACATCCTGAATTATTAAATGTTTTCAATCATGCCAATCAAAAAAAGGGGCGCCAGCAAACTGCACTTGCCAACACGGTATTGGCAGCAGCTAAATATATAGATCAACTTGAAACGATTTTACCTGCCGTGAAGCAAATAGCACAAAAACATAGAAGCCTTGCAGTCAAAGCCGAACATTATCCGATTGTTGGAGAACACCTATTAGGCGCAATCAAAGAAGTGTTACAAGATGCGGCTACAGAAGAAATCCTTCAAGCTTGGGGAGAGGCGTACGGAGTCATTGCGGATGTTTTCATTAGCATCGAAAAGGAAATGTACGACGAAGCTTCCAATCAGGTCGGCGGATGGTCTGATTTCAAACGATTCACAGTGGTGGAAAAAGTACGGGAAAGTGACGTAATCACATCCTTTTATCTAAAGCCATCAGATGGAAATCAGGTTCCGGCATTTCTTCCAGGACAATATATTACCGTTCGGATCGAGATACCGGGTGAATCTCATTTATTCAACCGTCAGTATAGTTTATCTGATGTACCGGGAAAAGATTATTTCCGTATTTCCGTTAAAAAAGAAAAGCCGGGAACCTCTCCTGATGGAAGGGTCTCTAACTACTTGCATGAATCCATTCAGATGGGTGACAGTATTGACGTAACGGCTCCAGCAGGTGATTTCACCATCGACTTGGATAAACGAACACCGGCAGTATTCTTGAGCGGAGGCGTTGGCATAACGCCTTTCATGAGCATGGTACATGCGTTGGCTGAAAAGACACCTGAGCGTGATGTACAATTCATTCATGCAACCGATAATGGCCATTTACAGCCGTTTAGAATGGAACTGACAGAACTAGGACACAAACTTACCAACTATCAATTATCCTTTGTCTTTAAAAATCCGAGTGAGGATGATAAGAACCTGCCGAATTTTGCAAAGCAAGGGTATGTAGATAAGGAATTATTGAGCAGTATTGTTAAACCTGAAGCTGATTATTATGTGTGCGGCCCTGTGCCTTTCATGAAGGCCATCATCACTTACCTGAAAGAGCTTGGGGTAGATACGGATAAAATCCACTATGAATTCTTCGGCCCGGCCATGGCGCTATAAGGTTCATTCATCGAAGGAATGTTATTGACATCAAGCAGATAATTTTGCATACTATATTAAAACAATGAACGTTGAGAGAAGATTAGTATGCGAGAATCACTGTGACAGAGAGCGGAGTCATTTGCTGGAAGGCCCGCGACAGGAATTCGCTGAACCTGCTTCTTGAGTCCTATGCAAAACATAGGCGCAAATCCTGGCGTTATCAGGCAAAGTGGAATGCATGAATTTGCATTCAATGAAGGTGGTACCACGGAGAGCAGCCCTTTTCGTCCTTATTTCGAGGATGAAAAGGGCTTTTTTTCATGTCTTAGATATTTATTGGAGGAAGTAATCGATGGAAAAGAAACGCATCGTTGTAAAGATAGGAAGTAGTTCTTTGACCAACACACAAGGTGAAATCGACCAGAATAAATTTTCCGATCATATCCAGGCAGTGGCAGCTTTAAGGAAAGCCGGACATGAAGTTGTCCTTGTTTCATCAGGTGCTGTAGCGACAGGTTTTCGCAAGCTTGGCTACCCTACGCGACCTGTCACTCTCAAAGGAAAACAAGCTGCTGCAGCTGTAGGTCAAAGCCTATTGATTCAATCGTATATGGAACAATTGGGGCATTTTGGAATCGTTCCGGCGCAGATTTTATTAACAAGGAAAGATTTCTCGAAAAAAGATCGATATAAAAATGCATATGCCACATTGATGGAATTGCTTGAACGCGGCATCCTTCCGATCATAAATGAAAATGATACAGTATCGGTCGAGGAGTTGACTTTTGGTGATAATGATATGCTATCCGCCTTGGTAAGCGGGTTAGTCCACGCCACGAACTTGATCATATTAACGGACATTAATGGGCTCTATGATTCCAATCCACAGTCAAACCCAGGGGCGAAACGATTTGATGAATTATCCGAAGTTACGGATGATTTATTGCAAATGGCAGAAGGTGCAGGATCTAATGTCGGAACCGGTGGGATGAAATCGAAGCTGATTGCAGCGCAAACGGCATTGTCACTAGGGGTGAAAGTATTCATCGGATCTGGTTTGGGGAGTGATAAACTTCTAACTATCCTTGAAGGCAATGGTGATGGCACATATATAGGGAATGAAGACATGGCGATGGTAACGAAAAACAAACAATGGATATCCCTTCATTCAAAAGTATCCGGGAAAATTTTCGTTGATGAAGGTGCCGAAAGGGCCTTAGTTTCAAATGGAAGCAGTCTGCTGCCAGCTGGAATTTATGAAATTAAAGGAGTCTTCAATAAGGGTGATGTTGTCGAAGTCTTTGGTGCAAATGGGTTATTAGGGCGGGGTGAGGTCCTTTATTCCGACGAAGAATTAAAACAGGCGATGGGAAAGAGGACATCCGAGCTTATAATCACTTCCATAGAAGTTATTCATCGCGATAAATGGGTGAAAGCATAAAAAATCAATTTCAAGAAAAAAGGGGGAGTTTAGAAATGAGTGAAGTGACGGCGAAAGGAAAGGCAGCCAAAAAAGCCAGTTATCAGCTAATCGGATTGAGTACGGAAAAAAAGAATGAGGCACTTGGGAAAATTGCTAAACAACTTATTATCGATAAAGATTTTTTGATAAAGGAAAACCAAAAGGATCTGGAAGATGGCAGGAAAAAAGGTCTCAGCGAGTCTATCTTAGATCGAATTATGTTGAATGGTAACCGTATTGATGACATGGCAGCGGCCATTATGCTTTTAATCGATTTAAATGATCCGATTGGGGAACGCTTGGAAACGATTGAAAAAGAGAATGGTTTATTGATTAAAAAACAACGGGTGCCTATCGGGGTAATCGGAATGATTTATGAAGCAAGGCCGAATGTGACCATCGATGCAGCTACATTATCCTTGAAAACGGGGAATGCTGTCATCTTAAGAGGCAGCTCGTCAGCCAAATACTCCAATATCGCACTAGTCTCTTCCATTCATAAAGCATTGGAGAATACGGAAATCCCTGTAGAAGCTGTTCAGTTGATCGAGGATACGAGTCGTGAAACCGCTAAGGAACTTTTTCATCTAAATGACTATTTAGATGTCTTGATTCCACGCGGCGGAAAGAACTTAATTGAAACGGTGATTAAGGAATCCACTGTCCCCGTCCTTGAAACAGGAGCAGGCAATTGCCATATCTTCATCGATCAGACCGCAGATATCACGATGGTCGAGAAAATTGTCTTAAACGGTAAAACTCAGCGACCATCCGTATGCAATGCCATTGAAGGGCTTCTGATACATGAAAAATGGTTTGAAGAAAATGGAGTGCGTATTCTGGAACTCCTGGACGAAAAGGGTATTGAATTATATGGAGATGAAGCGGTTTGCAGTTCCTTTCCGAGAGCGAAAACGGCTACGGAGGAAGATTGGTCAACTGAGTACCTGGCTTTAAAACTCAGCGTGAAAACTGTAAAAGGTGTATCCGATGCCATTGATCACATAAACCGATACGGTTCCAAGCATTCTGAAGCAATCCTAACGAGGGATGAACAAAATGCTTACGCATTTTTGAATAAAGTGGATGCCGCAGCCGTTTATCACAATGCTTCCACCCGTTTTACCGACGGCTTTGAATTCGGTTATGGCGCAGAAATCGGCATTTCCACTCAAAAGCTGCATGCACGCGGACCAATGGGTTTACCTGCCTTAACATCAAGCAAGTACTTCATATACGGCCAGGGGCAAATCCGGGAATAGAATTCATTTCTTTCATGGAAGGTTATTAAACCTCAATTAAGGGTATTGTACAATACATTACTTTTAAAGGAGCAGATACCATGGACAAGAGGTTTATAGCAATATATGATAATGAAAATGAAGCGACTTCAGCAGTCAAAAATTTAAAGGAACAAGGATATACATCCGATCAAATATCAGTAGTGGCAAAAAACATCGATAAATTACCAACTGAAGCAGAGGAAGTCAGCCCGGCAAAAACTGATGGATTAGTAGCCGGGGCAGCAGCCGGCGGAGCTGTCGGATTGACAGGCCTGCTTATTGGAATGAGTGCATTGGCCTTACCAGGAATAGGTCCGATATTGGCAGCGGGTCCGATTTTCACCACATTTGGCGGAGCCGCAGCCGGGGCAGCATCGGGAGCAGGCGGATTGAGAAAGCCATTATTGGACATTGGACTGGAGGAAGCCGAAGCCGATCAATATCTAGAGGATATTAAGGCAGGGAAAATCCTTGTCATCGCCGATCCTTTTTAAGTTCGTATGTAAAACCACCTTGAATGAACAGACTTATGATGTTTGAGAACTAAACTCCATAAAAAATCAAATTAAACAGCTCTTATTTATTGATAAACCCCGTTCAGGATTCTTGAACGGGGTTTATCTGTTTGTAGGCTAATTTTATTGTCACTAACGATAAAATCAAAAGGAATTCCACATTTGTATGAAGAATAAAAGGAATATAGTCCTGTTAGCGTGAAAGGAAGGGGAATTATGGAAAATAACGTAGATGGAAGCCGCCCTTTAAGAAATTAAAGAGGCATGATGAATTTCACCATAAGGATCATTATGTTGATGTTAAAAATCGTTCTCTAGTTTTAAATGAGATGACTGAATGTCCATTCTTTTTGTAATAATTAATATCAATCGGAATCCTTAAAAACCTAGGATAACAGGGTTTTTTATTTTTCAAAATGAAAAATCTTAATAAAATGCAGAAATAACCTCAATCGTACTTATGGCCATTACTTTTCTTATCGCGGCCTTATATGAAAACTTTTGCGGCGTATTAGCTACCTTTATTATATCTCGTCTTTATTTGATCTGGCTAGAATAACAGGTTGCCAGAGCTTACATCCAATAAGCCAAATTGATTTTACGCTGGAGGTGGGTATTTTGATAAAAATAAAACTCGTTGTTCCCCGAAAAGGGTATATTACGGATGCTTTTGAAAGATTTGAGGAGTTCAACAAGTTGGAAGAATCGGAAAATGATGGTAACGTTTCAGTGAAGTTTGTTTTAGAGGAGGTAGTTGAGGATGCCGATAAGATTGGGAAGTTGAAACTTGATGCCGATGTAATCATCTCAAGGGGATTAATCACGAAACTATTAAAAGAATGCAATGAATCCATTCCTATCGTTGATATTCCTGTGCAGGGCATTGACCTCATTCGTTCCCTGCATGATTGCAAGGCACGTTTCGGCAGTAAAAAAGTGGCCGTCATAGGAGCTTTGAATATGATTTATGGCGTGGAAAACCTTTCGGATATCGTTGATTTGCCAATTCAGTCCTATATATTAAATGATATCGAGTCCTCAGTCAGTTTAGTGGATTTAGCCGCCAGAGATGGCTGTGAGGTTGTGTTAAGTGGGTTAAGTACCTGTAAATATGCTGAAGAGATAGGGTTGGGGGCCATTCTGGTTGATACTGGAAAGGAATCATTTCGGCAGGCGTTGATTGAGGCGAAAAGGGTAGCTCTTGTCAGCAGAAGGGAACAGGAGAAGACCAAGCGTTACCAAACGATTCTTAATTATGCCTATGAAGGGGTTATTGCAATAGATTTAAAAGGACAAATATCCGTATTCAATACGGCCGCTCAGGAGATATTAGCTATTTCCAAGGGGAGCTTAATTGGAAGTTCTGTATACGATATAATAAAGCCCGGAACATTTCGTAATATGCTTTTAAGCGACGATGAATACGAAAAAGATACCGTTGCTTACCAATCCATTCAATTATCGGTAAAAAAGGTCGGGATATTTTTAAAAGGTAAAAAAGTGGGGGATATGGTCGCCTTTCAAGATGTTACCCGCATTCAGGAGATGGAAGGGAAGTTCTTTAGAAAGCTTCATTCACGCGGACATGTGGCAAAGTACACATTTGATGATATATTGTATCGGAGTTCGGAAATCAAGAGGACGATTGAAACAGCTCAACGTTATAGTGAAGTGGATTCAAACATTCTTATAATTGGAGAAACTGGAACGGGCAAGGAAATATTCGCCCAAAGCATACATAATCATAGCAATCGGAAAAATAACCCATTTGTTGCCATTAATTGCGCAGCGCTTCCCGAAAATTTATTGGAAAGTGAGCTTTTCGGATATGCAGAAGGAGCTTTCACGGGAGCCATGAAAGGCGGAAAGCAAGGATTTTTTGAACTGGCTCATAGAGGTACGATTTTTTTGGATGAAATAGGAGAAATCTCCCCAAAAATGCAAAGCCGGCTGCTGCGTGTCCTGCAGGAGCGTGAAATCATGCGCATCGGTGATGATAAAGTAATCCCTGTTGATGTGAGAATAGTGTCGGCAACGAACAAAGACCTCATGCAAATGGTAAAGAGTAATGACTTTCGGGAGGATCTGTATTATCGCTTGAGTGTGCTGGACCTTGTATTGCCTCCGCTTCGGGAACGCAGAGAAGATATTCCGTTAATGGTGAATGCTTTTATTCGGAAAGGTCATTCGGATCAGAAACAAATCAAAATTTCGGAAACTGCCATGAAAAGGCTGAGTGAAGGGAATTGGGAAGGGAATATTCGCCAATTGCAAAATTTTTGTGAGCGATTATGCGCTCTTTATAAGAACAAGATAATTGATGTGTACGATATCGAAATGTATTTTCCGAATAAAAGTAATCAGAAAATACTTCTTTCGGAACAAAACGAAGAGATGGATATATCACCTGGGATACATTTATCCGAGCGTGAAAGAATTGTTCAAACGTTAATGAAGGTGAATTTTAACAAAGGAAAAGCTGCTTTTGAGTTAGGGATGAGTCGGACGACTTTATGGAGAAAGATGAAAAATTTGAATATCGAAACAAATTGAAACGGATTGAAACAAATTCATTCATTATGAAACAATTTGTTTACTTTATTTATCTCTTAATTTGAGAACGAATTGGCTTCTTTCTTGAATAAACGGATGTTTTTTATGTTGGCACAATAATTGTATATAAACAATGTAGTAGGAAAGGTTTTTCCTCCAAGGTTAACATGAAAGGTTGGTGGGAATGTGTGAGTCATTTAGTGTATATTCCTCAAGATATTGAGAAAGAGGGGAAAAGTTATTTAGTAGAAAAAGGCTTTAAGATTAAAGTAGGATCTGATTTGTCGCAAGAAATTCTTATGGAAGAAATCAAGGGTTGTGATGCAGTACTAACGAGATCAACGGCTGTAATAAATAGAGAAGTTATTACAGCAGCTGAAAACCTCAAAGTAATAGCCAAGTATGGAGTGGGCTTGGACAATATTGATATTGAAGCTGCTACAGAGCGTGGCATTTATGTAACAAATACCCCAGAGGCAAATGCGAATTCTGTAGCGGAACATGTAATGGCATTAATTTTATCTTTGTCCAAAAACTTAAGCTTGGCTGACAAAGAGCTGCGCAGCGGGAATTTTGCTATCCGTAATCAACTTTTTGGTATGGACTTGGAAGGCAAGACTTTGGGGATTATCGGACTGGGGAGAATCGGTAGAATACTGGCAAAAAAAGCTTCCGAAGGCTTCGATATGAAAGTGATTGGCTACGACCCTTATGTTACCGCCAGCCCGAATTCTGGGCTGGAGATAGCAACAGATTTAGAATGGGTATTCAGAAACGCTGATGTTATTAGTCTGCATCTGCCGTTAACGAAAACAACAAAAGGAATAATAGGAAGCCGTGAGTTTTCCTGGATGAAAACTTCCTCCTTTTTTGTAAACGCTTCCAGGGGCGGTGTGGTGAAGGAAAGTGATCTAGTAAACGCTTTGCAAGCAGGCGAGATTGCCGGTGCCGGAATAGACGTATTTGAAGTTGAACCTCCTGATAAATGGAATCCACTTTTTAAATTGGATAATGTGATTGTCAGCCCTCATAATGCCGCTTTGACGAAGGAAGGTTCCGTACGCATGGCTGTACATGCCGCAATGCAGGTGGAACAAGTTCTTTTTGGGGTGAAACCGAACTGGGCTGTAAATGAGCCTTTAACTAAAGGGGTGTCAATGTAATCATACAGAGAAAATTATCTGTATTTTCTGATAAATGAGGTTTGAAAGATTCGAGTTTGGCATTTGTTGATAAGGGTGGTGAACAAATGAAGAAAATAATCTATGTGATAAGTGCAATACCGGCACTTGGCTCGCTAGTGGTTATCAATCGAATTGAACCTTATGTGTTAGGGATGCCATTTGTTCTTTTTTGGGCGATATTATGGGTTTGTCTTACATCAGTTTTTTTGATAATCGCCAATAGACTTGATCCTGCAACCGAGGAGGAAGAAGACTGATGAATGAAGCCCTGCTCGTTATCCTTTTCTTTCTGGTTCTGTGTATTTGGTTAGGGCTTCAAGCTCGAAAAGGTAAAAAAATGAGTTTGGAACAATGGGCCATTGGCGGAAGAGGCTTCGGCAGCTTTTTGCTCTTCTTTTTGATAGCAGGTGAAATGTTTACGACATATACGTTTTTGGGGGCGAGCGGCGGAGCTTATCGATCTGGTATGCCTCCTGCCTTATACGCTTTTAATTGCTTCTATTTTGTAATCGCCTATTGGCTGTTGCCGCCTATTTGGAGATATGCAAAAAAAAATAATGTCATTTCTCAATCTGATTTTTATGACAAAAAGTACAACAGTCCGGCTTTAGGTGTTCTTGTGGCGGTAATTAGCGTCATTTCAATTATTCCATATCTGATCATGCAGTTGAAAGGGTTAGGTATTATCGTATCAGAAACCTCCTATGGGTCCATATCTCCAAATGTGGCTATAGTTGTTGGGGTAATTGCAATCACAATTTATGTAACGGCTTCAGGGATGCATGGAGTGGCGTGGACCGCGGTCATTAAAGATATCATGATTCTGACAGTTGTCGTCTTTATGGGGATTTATTTTCCACTTCATTATTACGGTGGTATACAGCCGATGTTTGAAGCAATCGATACAGCAAAACAAGGATTTTTGATTTTCCCGGAACAAGGTTTGAGTATCTCTTGGTTTATTTCAGCTACGATCATGACAGCATTGGCATTCTATATGTTTCCTCATATGTTAGCGGGAGTGTTCTCTGCAAAAAGTCCGAAATCACTTCGTTGGAATGCTGGGGTTATGCCAATTTATCAAATAATCATCATTTTTTCGTTATTTATTGGTTTTTCTGCGATTCTCCAAGTTCCGAATTTACAGGGAGCAGAAGCAGATTTAGCTTTATTTAAAATGGCGAAGATGTCATTTGATCCCTGGTTTGTCGGAGTTATTGGAGCATCAGGGGCAATGGCCGCCCTTATTCCCAGTTCACTCGTTTTGACGGCTACGGCCACGATACTTTCAAAAAATGTATATAAGGTATGGAAGCCGAATACATCGGATGACCAGCTACAAAGATTGAGCAGGATGTTAGTACCTGTCATTTCTATAGTGACTCTATATTTTACGTTCAATGGCGGGGAGTCGATTTTTACCTTGTATCTTATGGCATATAGCTTCATGGCACAGTTGTTTCCAGCACTATTTTTCAGTTTGTGGAAAAAGAATCCTGTCACGGTTCAAGGAGCATTTGCCGGCATGATCGTTGGAATTCTACTAGTTGTATATTCGACTACATCAGGTACAACACTTGCTACATTATTTCCATCTCTGCCGCAAGCCATACAAGATCTTGATGTAGGGTTAGCTGTATTATTCATCAACATCGCAGTAACTTTAGGAGTGAGTGCCCTTACAAGAAAAACTTCAATTGGGATGAAAGAAGATAATAAACAGGCTTCAGGATTGGAAAAGCTTGTTAAATGACAGTGGGAATCAGTCCGATATTCATATAATCATAGATTAATAGAATAAAAACACGTTTTCGAAAGTGGGAGGCTTGATTATGAAAGTCAGTGGAGGAAGAGCAGTCGTAGAAGTAATGGCTAAAGAAGGGGTAAAAAAAGCTTTTTGTGTACCAGGTGAAAGTTATCTTAGTGTAATGGATGCATTATATCAACATCCTGAAATAGAACTTATTTCCGCAAGGCATGAAGGAGGTGCCTCTTTTATGGCGGAAGGGTATGCCAAGGCTTCAGGAGAGGTGGGGGTCTGTATGGCAACGCGTGGAGTGGGTGCTACAAACTTAGCTATCGGCATTCATACTGCTGCTCAGGATTCAACCCCTTTGATTGCGCTTATTGGCCAAGTCGAACGCCCTTTTAAAGAAAAGGAAGCATTCCAGGAAGTGAATTTGACGGGTTTTTTCAGTCATTTATGTAAATGGACGGTAGAGATCAATCGTGTGGAAAGAATCCCGGAATTATTGCAACGGGCTTTCCATATTGCGAGATCGGGGCGTCCTGGCCCTGTATTAGTGGCTTTGCCGCATGACATGTTGGAAGACGAGGCAGAGTTGAACATGAACCCTTCATATCGCTCGCTTCCTCCTCAACCACATATGGAAGATGTGAAGCAGGCGATGGATACGATACGAAACGCGGAGCGCCCCGTATTGATTGCTGGCGGAGGTGTGATTCATGCTAAGGCCAACAGGTTGCTAGTACAGTTTGCAGAGGCAATGAAACTTCCTGTCGTTACAGCTTTCCGTCGGTTTGACGCGTTTCCGAACTCACATCCTTGCTATGCAGGGTGGCTTGGATTTGGGACACCTCAATATTTACTTGATGCAATCCGGGATGCAGATGTAGTTTTGGCATTAGGGACACGATTCTCTCAAGTAGGAACACAAGATTACACCTTGCTTTCTAAACATTCAAAGCTGATCCATGTGGATATTTGTCCCGATATTTTTGGTAAAGTGTATGCTCCTTCTCTTGCCATTGAAGCGGATGCCAAGAGCTTTTTGGAACAAGCACTGCAAGCGCCAGAATCAGGATCTTTTATTTCAGGCGAAGATCATCTGAAAGAATTGCACGATAAATATATGGAATTTTCTGAACCGAAGGCCGATTACACAGAGGATTTCGTGGATATGGACGGATTGATGCATGATCTGGCTGTCTGTCTGCCGAAGGATACCATCATTACAAATGATGCAGGCAACTTTTTTGGATGGCTATCAAGATATTATCGTTTTGAACAAGAAAACACATACGTGGGGCCAACGTCGGGTGCAATGGGATATGGACTGCCTGCTGCTATTGGGGCAAAACTGGCGCAGCCTCACAAACATGTTGTTTCTATTTCCGGGGATGGCGGCTTCATGATGACTCTCCAAGAGATTGAAACCGCTGTAAGGTATAAAATTCCGACCATATCAATTGTTGTGAACAACAATATTTACGGAACAATTAGAGCACATCAAGAAAGGCATTTTCCAAACCGGGCCGTTGGAACTGACTTATCTAATCCTGATTTTGCTGGATTGGCCCGCTTATTTGGGGCACATGGTGAAAAGGTTGAAAAAAATATTGATTTTGCGCCAGCGCTGCAACGGGCGATTGCTTCAGGGCTGCCGTCTGTAATAGAAGTTGCAGTCAATCCAAAGATTCTATCTGTAGGCCAGGACAAGAAGGAAGTATACGAAAAGTTAGTGTCTAATAATTAACTTTGGAAGTTAGCAGGACCCAATAAAAGGCATGTAAGGGAGGTATCATAGATGTTAAAACCATATATAGTTGTTGAATGGAATGATACGGAAACAGATGCTAAAGGCTGGCTGGTTGTCCATAACTTTGTAAAAGGATACACAGGCGGCGGTACAAGAATGCACCCAACGGTTACAAGAGAAGAGGTCGAAAGGCTGGCCGAGGCGATGGCTTATAAGTATGTAGCCTGTGAGTCTGAGACGACTGGCGGTTGTAAAGCGGGCATTGCCTATGATTATAAAGCGCCAGACGCATATGCAGTGTTAAGAAGATTTCTGATTGCGATGATGCCTTATATAGATTTAGGGGTATCGTTAGGCAGTGATTTAGGTACCAAATATGAAGATGTACTCAAAATATTTAATGAATTTGGCATTGATATCCCCCTAACGAAATCAATGAAGCAGAATCCGAATGTTCTGCAAGGGATAAAAGATTTCGATGAACTGTTGACGACAAAAATCGACGGGTTGTTTTTAAACGATGTCGTAACAGGCTATGGTGTGGCTTTCTCCGCAGATGAGGCATGGAAATTTAAAAACGGAAAAGGTGGAGCAAGAGTTGTCATTCAAGGATTCGGCTGTGTAGGGGCAAGCTGCGCATTGAAAATGTTCCAGTTAGGTTATAAAGTTGTGGGAATTTCCGATGCAGCCCTTTTGGTAACGTGTGATGAAGGATTGGATGTCCAAAAGCTTATTGATCATAAGAATATGTACGGGGAAATGGATAAAGCCTTTTTTGAACCGCATTATGATGTAAGGCCAAACACGGAATGGCTCGACATAGATTGCGACATTTTAATTCCGTCCGCATTGGAGGATGTCATCCACATATCCAATGCCAAAAGCGTAAAAGCGAGCTTGATTGTGGAGGCGGCAAATATTCCCCTTTCTCCCGAGGGAGACGAGATCATAAGACAGAGAGGAATAGATGTTGTCAATGATTTCGTTGCCAACCTGGGGGCGATAAGATTTTATGATGCGGTTATATTCGGACTGATTAAACCAAATCCACAAGCTGTCGTCGATGATATAGAAAAACTATGCAGGAAAAATACGTATCATTTGTTTACTCAAGCAAAAAAACAAAAAAAATATCAAAGAGAAGTAGCTTATGAAATATTTAAACCGACAATCAGCGACTTGCCGGAATATGCAGTGCCTTCCGAAGCGTTATCGGGGAACTCTCGTTAACTTGTGTTAATCATGAAAGTGTTCAGGCAGTTTATCAATCAGGAACGGGGGGGAATTCATGCAAACAGAAGATGAAAATCAGCCAAAAGAATTACAGCGTTCAATGAAGAGCAGGCATTTATTCATGCTCTCCTTAGGTGGGGTAATTGGAACTGGTCTTTTCCTGGGATCAGGATATGCAATCGGTGAAGCTGGACCCTTAGGAGCGATTGTTGCCTATTTGGTCGGTGGTTTATTAATGTACTTGGCGATGATTTGTCTCGGTGAATTATCGGTAGTGATGCCGGTGTCCGGTTCCTTTCAGGTCCATGCAACGAAATTTATTGGTCCCGCCACTGGATTTGTCATTGGCTGGATTTACTGGCTAAGCTGGGCTCTTTACGTAGGCCTGGAATTTGTAGCGGCCGGTTTGCTCATGACCAGATGGTTTCCCGATATACCAGTATGGATATGGTGTGTGATATTTACGGTCCTTTTATTCACTATAAATGCATTGACTACGCAAAGTTTTGCAGAGACAGAGTATTGGTTCTCCGGGATTAAAGTGCTTGCCGTCATTCTCTTCATAATTATCGGTGCAGCAGCGATGTTTGGATTGATTCATATGGAGGATGCACAACCTGCCCCGTTCCTTTCCAATTTTATAGGAGATGGACTATTTCCTACAGGGTTCACTGGTGTTTTCATATCGATGATGACAGTCGTATACGCTTTCCAGGGATCGGAAATCATGGGTGTTGCAGCAGGAGAGACGGAAAACCCGCAACAAAGCATTCCGAGAGCGATTCGAAACATCGTAATACGTGTGCTGCTTTTCTATGTACTGGCAATCTTTGTTCTCTCGGCCATCGTTCCTTGGAAAGAAGTCGGTGTACTGGAAAGTCCATTTGTTACCGTGTTTGAAATGGTAGGCATTCCTTATGCAGCAGACATTATGAATTTCGTAATTTTGACGGCGGTCCTCTCTGTAGGAAACACGGGTCTGTTTGCTTGTACAAGAATCCTTTTCTCCCTTTCTCAAAACGGTATGGCACATTCTTCATTTGGAAAGCTCAATCGGCGCGGTGTACCTATGAACGCCTTACTAGTCACCATGGTCTTTGCCTTGCTGTCGCTGCTTACTAGTGTAGTAGCGGAAGAAACGTTATTCGTTGTGCTGCTTTCCATAAGCGGGGTTGGAGGGGTGCTTACTTGGATGGCGATTGCGTTCGCACAGTACAGATTCCGCAAGCAGTATATCAGAGCAGGCGGAAAGGTTGAAAATCTGAAGTTTAGAGTACCTTTTTTCCCGTTTGCCCCGATTCTCTGCATCATTATGTGTCTAGGTATTTTCGTGTTCACCGCTTATGATCCGACACAGCGAACTTCGTTGTATTGGGGATTGGGCTTCGTCGTTGCTTGCTATATATTTTACTATTTCAGATATGCGCGAAGGAACGTCGAGGTGCCAGCCTTAACAACTGAACAGACCAATGATTTTATTCAATAGTGATTATTATATGCAAGATATAAGAATACGGTCGTTTAAGATTCATTTAGAAGTGCAGTTAAAAGCAAAACCTATAACTTAGAGAAGTAGAATAATAGAATACGGAGGAAATAGTATGCGTTACTTAAATTATATTAATGGAAAATGGAAAGAACCCACTACAGGGGAGTATAGAGAAAATCTTAGTCCCCATGATGGTGAAAATTTAGGAGAATTTCCATCTAGTGCGGCGGCTGATTTACATGATGCAGTGGCAGCCGCGAAAAGTTCATTCCCTTTATGGAAAAAACTTTCGTTTCAGCAACGGGCTTCATATTTGCAAAAAGCAGCTGATATTTTGAAAAAGAACATGCAGGAAGTAGGTCAAGATTTGATAAAGGAAGAAGGGAAAACATTCTTGGAAGGGATGGGGGAAGCCAATCGGGCTGCCAGCATACTTGAATATTATGCTGCTGAAGCTCGGCAGCCACTCGGGGAAGTAATTCCTTCAGCCAATGCCAATACATTTTTATATACTACCCGCACGCCGCTCGGTCCGGTGGGTTTGATTACACCATGGAACTTTCCTATCGCCATCCCTGTATGGAAATTGGCGCCGGCCCTGATTTACGGGAATACAGTCGTGATTAAACCTGCTGATCTTACACCTAAGTCTGTCCATCATGTGCTAAAGGCATTTGATGAAGCGGGTCTTCCGCCCGGTGTCATCAATTGTGTATTCGGAAGGGGTTCCGTCATTGGTGCTGCATTAGTGGAACATCCTGATGTGAAGGCTATATCTTTTACGGGCTCGAATCAAGTAGGTCAGCAAATTCAAAAACAAGCCATTGAACATGGAAAGAAAGTGCAAGCGGAAATGGGAGGGAAAAACCCGCTTGTCGTCCTCGCCGATGCTGATCTTGAAAAAGCAGTGGAAATAGCTATAGGCGGAGCTTTTAAATCCACAGGGCAAAAATGCACAGCCACTAGCCGGGTGATTGTGGAGGAAGGAATTTATGAAGAGTTCCGGGAACGGCTTGTCGCACGTACGAAAGAATTAAAAGTGGGCAACCCGCTCAACGAAGAAACATATATAGGTCCCGCTGTATCTAAATCACAACGCGATGGCGTGCTTGAAATGATCGATGTTGGGAAATCAGAAGCTACACTTTTATGCGGAGGAGAGATCCCGGCAGAAGCGGAATTGGCGAATGGTTTTTATGTCAAGCCGGCAATCTTTGAAAATGTTCCTCAACATGCCCGCATTGCGCGTGAAGAAATCTTCGGACCAGTCATTGCCCTTTTTAAGGCCGGAAATTATGAGGAAGCAGTTAAGATGGCGAATGATACAGAGTATGGATTGAGCGCAGCCATTTGTACGAATAATTTAACTTCGGCTCAACGGTTTATTGAAGATGTTGAAGTGGGTCTTGTTCATGTCAATTCGGAAACGGCAGGAACCGAACCGCAAATGCCATTTGGCGGATGTAAAAGTTCAAGCGCGGGCAGCCGTGAACAAGGGAAGAGTGCCGTTGAATTCTATACAGAAGTCAAGACAGTCTATATGGATCGGATATAACTAAAATTGAATTAAGCGTTTTTAAACTTGTAAATTAGATCAAAAACAGGAGGGGATTTCAAAATGTCCACGAAAGAAAATGTACAGTTCAGCCCAACACTGCCTTATTCACGGTATGTCGATCCAGAGGTATTCAATGAAGAAAGCAAAAAGATCTTCAGAAAGAGTTGGATTTTGGCAGGGCATGCAAGCCAAGTGGAAAAGGTAGGCGATTTCATGACATTGGATATCGCCGGAGAGCCCATTATCGTTTCTCACGGGACCGATGGTGAACTGCGTGCTTTTTACAATATTTGCCCTCATCGCGGAATGAAAGTAGAAAATGCCGATAAAGGAAATAAGAAAATTTTACAATGCGGATACCATGGATGGACGTTCAAATTAGATGGAAGTGTAAATAGAGCCCCTAATTTTAAAACGAATGAGCTGGGAATACACAGCTGTATGAAATCCATTCGCATAGAAGTTCAGAATGCCATGATTTTTGTCAATCTTGACAAAAATGCCCCCCCTATGGCAGAAGCATATCGGGAATTTTTAGAGGAAATGAAAGAGTATCCATTCTTTGATTCACTGAAACTAGTTAGGGAAACCCGCCGTGTGGTAAAAGCTAATTGGAAGGCCGTTGTTGACAATTACCTGGAATGTGATCATTGTTCCATTGCTCATCCTGGCTTTGCTAAATCCTTTGATTTAGCAAACTTTTGCACAACGACACATGACAAATTCACCTATCAATATATGACAGCAAGCAAGAATGGCGAAGGGGACCAAGCGCGTTTTTATTGGGTTTGGCCAAATATGATGATTAACGTTTATCCAGGAGACGGAAACGTGAATACCATTCAAGTAATTCCCGTTGATGCTGTGACGTCGTTAGGTATTTATCGGGATTATTCCTTAGATGAAAAAACAACCATAGAAAAAGAAGAATATTTTAAATTTGTTGATCAAGTACGGCAGGAAGATTTTGATCTAGTGGAAAAACTGCAAAAAGGATTAAGTTCCGAGGCATTTACAAATGGAATCTTTTCTCCAACAGAACATGCTGCAGTCTATTTTCATGAACTCATTGAAAATAAGCTCCAGAACTAACCACTGAGCTCTCAATTGGAATGCACTAAAAAAGGAACGTTCATGGAGAATTTGTAAATGAAAAAACCTAAGCAACCAACCAGTGTGGTTCGGCAGTTTACCGGAGCATACTGGTTGAGTTGTTTTTTTTGTGCCGCCTTTTTTGCCTTATTTGTTATGAAATTTGCGAACTTCCTTTTATTTATTCGGAGTGGGAGGATTTGTTCTTCCATTGTTGTTCTTCAGCAAGAAACTCAAAAAAAACATTCATGGCAGTAAGCGGTTGCTCATTTACTCGTTTAAAGTAGTTGTTTTTTCTGGCATCTGTT
This sequence comes from Peribacillus sp. SRI_006, assembly GCF_057586375.1. NCBI lineage: Bacteria > Bacillati > Bacillota > Bacilli > Caryophanales > Bacillaceae > Peribacillus > Peribacillus sp. SRI_006. Next base: position 185,362 of record NZ_JBYCZT010000007.1, read on the forward strand.
AAATAGTTGCTTTTTTTGATTCTCTCCAACATATATTTTTGACTCATTTTCACTATTTCTCTTTGGTTGTGTTTGTTTTCTTTTAATAAGGCAAATCCTACAGCTCCCACCAATGCATAGATTCCAAGTGCGATTTTCGAAATGGGTAAAGAGTCGTTCTTAAATAAGAGAAAAAAAAGATTAATGATGGAAAAGCCTATCATCACCGTTGAAAAAAAACCGTATTTCATATTTTTCTTCAACAAGGGGGACAACTTTAATTGAAGTTGTTCGATTTCGTTTTGCATGAAACCGGGTATATTATTTATTTTGATATTCATTGTTTCCTCCTTATTATCTTGCACCAATAAATATATGGCACTGTAAAATCGTATTTATTAATGAAATAGGAAAAGGAACCTATATATATCTTATCGTTTGGAAACATGTTTGTCATTTAATATACTCTTGGACCTTTTTGAGGGAAAAGTAAACGCAGTGACACATGTGGATGATCAATGGAATGCCCTGTTATATGTGTTGAAAAATTCTTGAAGTATTCTTGAAGTATGAGGAGTCGAAATACAGATCATTTACCTTAATAAACCAATAGTGGTATGAATGATGAATGAATTATGGTAAAATGGTCCTCAAATGGAAGTTTTATTTTTCGTTTTTTCATTATTTATAGTTATGGATGACCTTCCCGCGCCTTTTTTTGTCATAATTACGTGACTAATGTGGTATTTAGTACTTTTAAATCGAGTTTTGGAACAAATCAATATATAATTAGAAGGCGAGATAGTAGATTCAAAGATTAAGGAGGGACATAGAATGATGGAATGGGCTCTGATCATTTTGTTCGCTGCAGCAGTATTACTGTTCATTTTATCGTTTATTAAAAAGGACTCTGTAAAAGTGGACAGTCAATTGGAACAGATTGCCAGCACTTTTGGGGATGAAATGAATGTATTACAGGAAAAAATCAGGAACATCGAGATAGATGCTGAAATTACGGTGCAAGAGGCAGGCATTTTGGCAATGTCTTCCGAAAAGCGAAACATGTTGCGTGAAGTACTCGACCTACATAAGCGAGGCTATTCATTTGAAAGCATCGCACTTAAGACAAAACAGCCGGAAGAAGAAATAGAACGGATGCTTACTCCTTACATGAAAACGACGAATGAAAGGAGAAATGTGGCCAATGACATCTAAATCAATGCGCAGCTTTGCCGGAGGCCTTGTTGTTGCCGCAGGCTTATGCGGTGCAGTGTACTTCTTTGGTCCAGGTGAAGCGACCGGCACGTCTGAGAAACTATCAGAAGATGAAATGAAAGAGTCTCTGGCTTCAGAAGGGTATGTCATACATTCCGAAAAAGAATGGGAAGATCAGATTGCTGAAGCACAGTCGGTTAAAGATAAGGCGGAGGCGGAAAAAGAAACGGTAAAAGAACCAACGGAAAAAATCATATACCGTACAGTTCTTACTGTGTCTAAAGGCTCGACAAGCATCGATGTGGGTAAAGACCTGCAAAAAGCAAAAGTCATCAAAAATGCCAATGAGTTTTCCGACGCGGTTGAAAAGAAGGGCAAGGCCAACGGATTACGCCCTGGAACATATGTGGTGGATAGTGCGATGACGACGGAAAAAATAATTTCCATCATATTTAAATGAACATAAAAATGACCATCGGTAAGATGGTCGTTTCAGACTGTAGACAAACTCGATTTTCATCAAGTTTGTCTACAGTTTTTTTGCTTGTGCAAATTTGGAGGTTGATTGGAAACGTTTGCGTCGAGAAGGCTTGACAGACAGTCGGCGGAAAGGGAGCAGGTACCTGAAATCAACTGGCATGCTTTTTATATTTTTTTTAACTTAATCTTTGTCCGCACTCCAGCCCACACTGCAATGATAAGTCCTCCAATCGTATCCGCGATTAAATCGATCATTGTATCTTTATTTCCCCCGCCTTGCAGTGTCATTCCGAATAATTGATCAGAACTAAATTCGTAGATCTCCCATATGACACCTCCAAGTGCCGAGAAAGAAAGGGTGAACAAAAAGACGAACCAAGGGGATATCTCTTTGCCCGCATTTCTGTATACCAATCGTTCATATAAAGCAATTCCCGTAAAAGCAAGAAGGGAACCGCTTAACAAATGCAAAAATGTGTCCCACCACCCCAGTCCATACCAACCTAAAATAGATCCTAAAAATTGTGAAGCGAATAAGAAGATCAAATAGGAAATGGTAATTGGCAAATTGAATTGAAGCTTGGTTAATAAGGACAGTGAAAGGGGAATTGCCCCACATACCACACCGCCTATCGAAACCAGTGATTTGAAAGTTTCATCGGCTGTATAGTAATAAATAGATAAAGCTCCCATGAAAAATACATACACTAAACTTAATGAAATAACTAACTTACGATTCATATGATTACCTCAACAAATCATCATAATTTTAATTTTTGTACACTAGAATAAATGGAAATGAGCAGGCCGCCGGTTAGTCCGAAAATTATATCGTACATGGTATCTTTGTTACCGCCTCGCTGCATGGTATGAGTAAAAGTGAGATCTCCCACAAATTCATATATTTCCCAAAAAACAGTGACACAAGCTGAAAGTGAAAGAACAAAAAGGAAAATGACCCACCTTGAAGTGTCTTTTCTCGCTTTTTGAGGGATGTAAAGTTTATAAAGGGCAATCCCCACAAATCCCACGAAGATGCCTTTGTAGAAGTGAAGTCCAGAGTCCCACCATTTAAAATCAATATAAAAATTTGCGATGGATCCTAAAAATGCCGTACAGAAAACCAAAACATAATAGCCGATTATGATTGGAATGTTAAAGGGATTATTTTTTACAAATAGTAATGAAATGGGCAAGGCACTTACCACTATTCCGCCAAGAGCTACCATCCATCGGGAAGAATCATCTTTTTTAAGGTAAAAGATGAGTAACCCAGTCATGAATGCTATAAATATCAAACTAAAAATAATGATTATTTTATGTTTCAATATACTCACCTCATTCGTAAATATTCATTACGATCATCCAATCGAGCCAGATTGAACCCGGAAAAAATGACTATTTGGAGTATTTTTATGACGTTCTTTTTAAAGTCTCCAACTCACTCAGTATATGATCACATTTTTATTGGCTACCATGGTGCTTTTTAAAGATGTTTCTAAATTTAGCCGTTATAAACAATAATAAAGGCATGACCAGACCAAAAGCCGCTGCATGGAATAACCATATATTTTTATTGTATTCCCCGGATGAAGAGACCGTCGGAAAAACAATCAATGAATAAAAAACCATTATCACCCCTAAAGCTGTAGTAAATGGCCGATAATCCTTTATATTGAAAATGTTTGAAAATAAGACAACCGAAACATAAAAATACATAACCGTCCTCGTATAGGTTGTGAAAATCCAAATAGTGGCAATTACGGCTTCGATCCGCATGAGGAAATTCCCTACATTTATTTTTTTTGCCATCGTATAACTTGGAGCAATATTTCTTGCGGTGTTATCGGGTCCAAGAACCAAGATATCCAGCATGATAACCAGAATTAATATGATTCCTCCGATCAAAGTGCCAATATAAAAGGCTTTTCCCCCTAGTTTTCTTTCATTTACTTTTGAAGGGAAAATCATTAAAAACATAACAGGGGAAAGCGTGAACACGCTAACATAAAAAAGTATCGCCCGTATTAAGGGTTTAGTGCCTCCTTCAAATACTGGCTGAATGTTTTGAATGTTTGCTTGAGGAATGATGGAAACCAAAAAAATAATCAGTAATAGTAATACGGGAATGAAGAATATTTCCAACGTGCGTGTAAAAGTTTCAAAACCAAGGCGGACTGTAAAGATCACTACTGTAGCTAACAATATATTTAAAGCTACAAGAGGAGTATCCGGCATCCAAAAAGTTTTAATGAAATTCCCCACATAATAAGTGGTCTCGGCAGCAGTTGAAAAAGACCAGAAGAAAAATGTGAGATTAATCATCTTTCCGACTAACTTACCGAAAACCTTTTCATTTATTTGATCTAAAGCGAGATCAGGATATAAATTTCCAACCCTGATGTAAAACCATACAAAAATTAATGCGATTCCTGTTCCAAATAATGCAGCAAGCCACGCATCCTGCTTTGCAAAACCAGCTAAAGGAGAAGGAGTATGTAAAATAACCGTTCCTACCGAATACAAGAGGATTAAAATCATCAATTGATGTGATGAAATTTTGAAACTACCAGGCATTATTTTTCACCTATATGTTTGTTCCTTCCTTCTTAATACTCCCTATTTTTGGCTATTCTTGTTCAAGTTATTCACACGGACATCAATTGTCTATCTTCAACAATCCACCCCCGTTACATCAATCGGTCGCGAATTTTCTGCCTTTTTACTGATGTAGCTCTACTATACAATCATAGAATTACTGTCCAAGAGAAAGTAATTTAATTCCTTAGTCCCGAACCTTAATGGTTTAGGAACCGTATATTGTTTTAACTATGGCCTAACTTTTCAGTCATTCCTCATAGTACTTGATAGGGACCTTCTTGACTTCTGGAAGATATTAATTGCACTGAACGTGTACATTTCCTTTGATATGGCACAATTCTTGCAAATGATTTATTGGTATATCTAATATTTAGAGAAAGGAAGAAGAACTGTTGGACATATTGAAAAATATTTAAGCTCTAGGTTATCAAGCATATTTGATAGGCTTAAATGTCAGAAACTTAATCCGGATTCATAAAGGGCAAGGCGAAGCGGTTAAACTTAAAATGTTAGGAGAAATTAGTATGAAAATACCAGTGGAAAATATAGTGGAGTTAACTGTAGAACATCAATTTTTACAGGCTTTTCCTATATTGAGTCAGTTACGTACAGATTTGACTTTAAAGGAATATCTAGATTTATTAAATGATATGCGTAAGGAGGGTAAACGGTTATTTGCTTTATATCATGATACAAGCATTGTAGCATTAGCAGGTATTAGCTGGCGTGAAGATTCATATAATGAACGCTATGTTTATGTACAAGATTTGGTTACTGATGTAAATCATCGTCCTAGTGGCCTTGGATATAATCTGCTCAGTTATATACATAATTGGGCAAAAGAACAAGGAGCTGAATATATTACATTGGAAGCTTGAAATCGGCGCCTTGTCACCCATATTAGGATGGGGAAGAGGACTTATTGGGCGTAGTCTTTTTATCGTACATATGTACCAGAAATGAAATGTTGCGACTTCAAGAGTGTTGGGAAAATGGGGACGAAACAATTATAAAAGTTGAGTTTGGAAAAAACAGGTACTTGGAATTAAACAAGTTGAAGGAAAAAGCTCTTTACTCCCTAATTCTTGCCATCCAAAAATTAGTTGAAAGCTATTAAAAACTCTGTGGAAATCTGCAGGGTTTTTTTTTTCTCTAAACCATCCCGTCAATTTAGTCCAATAATGGATTATGCGAATATTGGCAATCTATGCATTTACTCATAGGATGCTTTTATACATAATTTCCAATGGTTTTGATTTAGATTGTGCACCCTACCGAATTGATTCTAAAAGGCAAATTTTTTCCGAGTTTGAAAAGATGGCGGGAAGTGGTTGATAACAATCGTGGATTTAAGGGTAAAAGTGAAATTTTGATAAAAGATTATCATGTATATAATGTTTTTTGCACAGCGATTTATTTTACATACATGGATATAATTGCAGCGAAGGTGAAAACCTAATTTTAACAAGCTTTTGGTTATGAGGGGGTTAGCAATGAAATCTCGAGTTCCTATCCCATTGAGGAAGTTAATTGAAGATAAACAATCGGTGAAAAATAAAAAACAACTAGAGGACCTGAATCAAAGCGAAAATCCAAACTCCAGCAAAACCAAAAATCAAAACCAAAATTCAGTTACATCCCAAAACAGAAGTAAGGACTCAAAGAATCATCAAACAAAACTTATATCCCCTGATCTTCAATATAATATAGACCATATTAAGAAAACGTTAGGAAATAGTTCAGACATCGTTATAAGGGATTTCCAAGCAGGTAAAAATGGGGAAATTAAATTAGGCATCATTTACACAGAAGGATTAACGGATTCAGCTTCCATCCAGGATTTAATCCTCGACACTTTGATGGTTGAAATTCGGAACTCTGACTTGGAAGTAGCGGTCCCTGATTGTTTTGAAATGATAAAATCACATACTCTTCCTGTAGGGGGAATAGTGGAAATAACTGATTTTCAAAAGCTTTTTAACCATGTTTTATCGGGAGACACGATGTTATTGATGGACGGCTCCCCAAAAGGATTGGCACTCGGCTCAAGAGGTTGGGTCGATCGCGGAGTTCAAGAACCTTCCTCCCAAACAGTAGTAAGAGGGCCAAAGGATGGGTTTACTGAAACACTGCGAACAAATACTGCTTTAATAAGACGGAGAATAAAAGATCCTAACTTATGGCTTGAAACAAAGCAGATTGGAGAAAAAACGCAAACGGACGTTGCGATTATGTATTTAAAAGGTGTTGCCAATGATAAAACGGTTTCAGAATTGCAAAGCCGGTTAAATCGAATCAATATAGATGCGATTCTTGAGAGTGGATACATTGAAGAGCTTATTCAGGATGAGGTATACACTCCATTTCCAACGGTTTATAATACGGAGCGTCCTGATGCTGTAGCCGCTGCCATTTTAGAAGGAAGAATTGCGATAATGGTTGACGGAACGCCGTTTGTCCTTATCGTTCCAGCACTGATGGTGCATTTTTTCCAGTCCAGTGAAGACTATTATCAACGGGCAGATATTGCCACATTAATTCGAGTATTACGGTATTTATCCTTTTTCCTAGCTTTGCTAACACCGTCACTTTATGTAGCTGTTTCGACTTTTCATCAAGAAATGCTTCCTACTCCATTACTCATAAGTCTAGCTTCACAACGTGAGGGAGTTCCTTTTCCTGCTTTTGTGGAGGCGATGCTGATGGAGGTAGTGTTTGAAATTTTGCGTGAGGCAGGTGTGAGGATGCCAAGGGCAATCGGTTCATCCATTTCCATCGTTGGTGCATTAGTAATTGGACAGGCTGCTGTCGAAGCAGGGTTCGTTTCGGCAACAATGGTTATCATCGTGTCCTTAACAGCCATCTGCAGCTTTGTGTTCCCAGCCAATAGTATGGCCATGGCTTTTCGGATGCTTCGATTCTTGTTTATGATCCTTGCCGCTACATTTGGGTTATACGGGATCATTTTGGGGCTGATCGTGATGGTCCTGCATTTAAATAGCATAAGATCTTTTGGTTTACCATATTTAGCTCCAAATGCACCATTCATTTTACAAGATCAAAAAGACAACATCATTCGTATGCCACATTGGTCATTATTAAAGCGGCCTCGTTTGATCAGTAAAAATGATACAGACAGAGGAGATGTCAGTTCTCCAAAACCACCTAGATAAAATGATGAGATTATGAGGGTTTTACGATGAAAAAAATGCTAAAGGTATTTTTAATGCTACCTATAATTTGTTTATCCGGCTGTTGGAGCAGCATTGAGTTGAATGAACTTGCCATCGTTACTGCCATGGGAATTGATAAAACGGAAGATGGGTATCTTGTATCCGTCCAAGTTCTGAATTCGAGTGAGCTTGCAGGTGATGCCAGGTCCGGCCGTACGGAAGTTGTAACCTTCAGGAAAAGCGGTGCAACCATTGCTGAAGCAATAAGAAGCCTATCAACTGATGTACCAAGGAGGTTATATGTCGCACATCTTCGAGAAATTGTCTTTGGTGAGGAAATGGCCAGGGCAGGAATTGCAAAGCCTCTGGATGTCCTTTCCCGGCAAAAGGAGTTGCGATCCGATTTCTATATGACCGTTGCGAAGGGTTCAACTGCTTATGATACGCTTAATGTGCAAACGGCCCTTGAAAAAATACCGGCAAATAAAGTTTTTGACTCCTTGGAAAATTCAGAGACAAGATGGGCGCCTACAAGGACGGTCACTTTGGATGAGCTGGTCAGCAGTATCGTCAGCAAAGGCAGACAGGCCATGCTAACGGGAATTCTCGTTTATGGTGATCCCGAAGCAGGAAGCAAGGTTACGAATGCACAAGATATCTCCCCGAAATCCGGTTTGCGATTGGATTATCTTGGAGTATTCAAGAAGGATAAACTTGTCGGCTGGTTAAACAGGAACGACAGTAAAGGTGTTAGTTACATTACAGATCATGTTAAGTCCACCGCGGTAAATATTCCATGTGAAGGTGACCAAATTACGGTCAACACGACAAGTACAAAAACGAAAATCAAGGGAAAAATGGAAAAAGGAAATCCGAAAATTGATATAAATGTCACGTCAGAAGGGAGTATAGGTGAAGTAGAATGCACAATTGATTTAACTAAACCCGAAAAAATCGAAGAATTGAATAAAAGATACGCAAAAGACATTAAGGATAAAATAGAAGGATCGATAAAAACGCTTCAAGAGAAGTATCAAAGTGATATCTTCGGTTTTGGTGACGAAATTCATAGAACCGATCCTAAAGAATGGAAGCGTTTAAAAGGAAATTGGGATCAGGAATTCGCAAAATTGGACGTGAATGTAACCGTTACTGCAAAGATTCGCAATTTAGGCACCATATCAGAATCCTTTCAAAAAGAAATCGAGGAGTAAAGATCAATGTGGGCAATTATTGGAACAGTGTGTACTGGAGCTATTATTTCATTTTTCGAAATACTACCCCTTATCAAAAAGAAATGCTGGAAGGAAATTGTCATTTTCATTTTATTGCTTTTAGTTGGCATGACGTTGAGTATTTTAATTATCAAGGATGTTACCATTCCCACTCCTATAGACTGGATAACGAAAATATATAGTCCACTCGCTCATTTCATGGATCGCATTTTATCCTAGGGAGGAATGGAATATGCTTGAAAAAGGAAAAATCAGCTCTGGTGAATTTCTAATAATGGTCATCATATTCACCATAGGAGGAGCGATACTTACTTTACCTTCCGTACTTGTCTCTTTAGCAAAACAGGATGGCTGGATTGCTTATATCTTAGCTACTCTCATCGGGTTATGTTTTGTTCTGTTATTTACCCGGCTCGCCTTACTTTACCCATCCATGACTTATATAGAAGTTAATGAAAAAATATTTGGGAAATGGATCGGGAAGATCTCTGCACTCCTTTTCCTATTATATTTATATTACCTTTCTTCCGCGTTACTTAGTGAAATTGGGAATTTTTTTTCAACACAGGTTCTGGTTGAGACACCTATAGAAATGATTATGATCTTGTTTATATTAACAAGCTTATTTGGTGCAAGACTAGGATTGGAAGTCATCTGCCGAACGGCATTAATCTTTTTCCCTTGGCTTGTACTGCTGCTTTTCATATTATTCGTATTTCTTATCCCGGATATCAAAATCGAAAATTTGCAACCTATATTTGAAAAAGGCATGAAACCGATATTGAGGGGATCATATCACTCCTTAGCACTGCCTTATGTTCAGCTTGTTTTCTTTTTAATGATCACTCCATATGTACATGAAAAGGCTGAAATGAAGAAAAGCTTTTATTTAGGGACCATATTAGGTGGCGGCGTTCTATTCTTAGTGATCATTTTCTGTATCCTTGTATTGGGTGCTGATAATACAGCAAGATTAACCTACCCTTCGTATAAACTGGGAATGAGGATAAGCATTGGTGATTTTTTTGAAAGGGTCGAGGTCATTGTAGCCTTCATTTGGGTTTTTACAGAGTATTTTAAGTTGACCATATGCTTTTATGGGCTCGCCTTGGGACTAGCACAATTGATGGGACTGCAAAATTACAAAATACTTCTATTCCCATTAGCTTTTCTAATTCTCACGTTTACCATCTTTTCGCATCCCGATCTTGTGCATTATCAACACTTTATGGCTACAGCTTGGACACCATTATCCTTAACGATTTGTTTTATTATGCCATTGTTATTATTAACAGTTGGGAAAATTAGGGGAAGGTAAGGGGGCGTCACTTGTTCAGGTGGACATTACTTACATCTGGAAAAAATTTACCATGAAAATTTTGATGGGACATGGAAATGGAGTAAATAAAATATTCTGACAAATCCATTGACTAAAGAAAGGTGATGATTTAATATAACAATATATAACATTACATAATGTTGTATATCAAATATTAAAGGAGTGGGAAAATGAGTAAATCGGTTATGAATGTAAAAAGTAATGTAAAAACAGTATGGGATCAATTAAAGGGTAAGAAAATTAACAATATTTATTTGGTAGCATGCGGGGGATCTTCTGCCATTATGTATTCAGCTAAGTATATACTGGATCGTGAAGCTAAAAATATAACCTCCGATCTGTATAGTTCAAATGAGTTTATACATCGCAATCCACAACAACTAGGGAAGGAATCTTTAGTCATTTTATGCTCGATGTCCGGAACAACTCCTGAAACAGCTGAAGCGGCTAAGTTTGCAAAAAGTAAAGGTGCGTTTGCAGTGGCATTAACGAACGAACCAGCATCACCATTGGCCCAAAATGCGGACCTTTATATTAAATATGAATGGGGGAACGGTGTAAACGCCTTCGATACAAACCTCAGTGTTTTATATCAATTAGTTTTTGGTGTACTTCATATGGCGGAAAACAATGAAAAGTTCGGAAAACTGGTATCAAGTTTGGAGAACTTACAGCCAGTGTATGAAAAAGCCCTGGAGCAAGAAGCTTCCAATGCAAGGGTATTCGCACAATCTCATGCAAAAGAACCTGTTATCTATACAATGGCAAGTGGTTCAAACTATGGGACAGCCTATTCTTTCAGCATTTGTATCTTAATGGAAATGCAATGGATACACTCACATGCCATTCATGCTGGTGAGTACTTCCATGGACCATTCGAAATTATTGACGAAAATGTACCGTTTATCATTCTATTGGGATTGGATGAAACAAGACCATTGGAAGAAAGAGCATTATCTTTTTCTCAGCGTTATGGCAAAAAGCTAACGGTGTTAGATGCAAAACAGTATGATCTTGATGGTATTGATGAAGAAGTAAAAGGATATATTGCACCGCTTATCTTAAATCGTGTATTACGTCAATATGCAGAAGAATTAGCGGAAGCGCGTAATCATCCCTTAAGCAAAAGGCGTTATATGTGGAAAGTAGAATACTGATAGCTAGAGAAAACTTAATATTCTGTATATTTTATTTGCGAATTATACTATAATGTTTTATAACATTATAGTATAATTTCCTGATGATAAAAGCATTTATAAAAAGGAGGGTATTCATGAGAAAAACAAAACTTATATTCGCATCATTTTTAAGTTTATCTTTAATGCTTGGGGGATGTTCTGGTGAAAGAACATCTTCAGAATCAGAAGTTGGAAAAACCACCTTAACATTTTTCCATAGGTGGCCAAAGGAACCGGAAAAAACTTACTTTAATGAAGTTGTAAAAGAATTTGAAAAACAAAACCCCGATATCCATATTAAAACCGAAGCAGTCCTAAACGATTCGTATAAAGACAAAATTAAAGTAATGACAGGTACAAATAATCCACCTGATATTTATTTCTCTTGGAGTGATGAATTTGCCAGTCAGTTTGTGCGAGGCAATAAAGCTTTGGATTTAACTTCTTATTATAAAAACGATCCGACATGGTCTTCTCAACTCGTTCCATCCCAAGTCAAACCATATACATTTAATGATAAGGTGTATGGTGTCCCCGTAACAATGGATGGGAAAATGTTTTTCTATAACAAGGATGTCTTCGAAAAATTGAACATACACCCACCTAAAACCTGGAATGATTTTATCGATGTATTAAAAGTGTTAAAAAAGAATAACTACACAGCTCTTCAATTCGGCAGTCAAGATACTTGGACAATTTCCCATTATGTGGGCACATTGAATCAACGTCTGGTTAGTCCGGAAGTGCTGGCAATGGATTATAATCGAAAAACCGGAAAATTCAAGGATGACGACTACATAAAAGCGCTTGAGAAATTCCAAGAGTTGTTACCTTACTTTAATGAGAATACTAATTCAATAGATCATGAATATGCAAGGCAGCAATTTTCAAATGGTAAAGCACCTATGTTTTATGCAGAAACGGCAGAGATCAAGTTATTTGGACCCACTAAGTTTGAACTTGGAATGTTTAACTTCCCTGAGGTAGAAGGAGGAAAGGGTAATCAAACAAATCTAACGGGATCGCCTGAAGGCTTTATGGTTTCTTCCAAGACAAAGCATCCCAAAGAAGCGATGGAGTTTTTAAAGTTTCTAACCACTAAACATATGGGAGAAAAACTAGTCACTGATGTGGGCAAGTATAGTGCAGTTAAAGGTACGGTGAATGAAAATAATTCTTCCCCGGAACAGCTGGAAGCGGTTCAAAGCATATTAAACACAAAAGAAATGGCCCCATGGTTTGACATGAGCATCGATGCGCGTATTGCAGATGCCTATTTAACCGGAACACAAATGATGTTAAATGGAGATAAAACACCTAAACAAATTATGCGTGATGTTCAAAAAGCAGCTGATACCGTTAGATTTGAAGCGGGGAAATAAGGGAATTCATTTTTCCGTTTTATTAAGGGAGTGATATTTTAATGATAAAACCCGATAAATTTGTACCTTATCTATATCTTCTTCCAGCCTTAGTTTTTTTATTGCTTGTTTATATTCCCATTTTCCAGAATATTGGCGATAGTATGTATAATTGGAGTACATTTTCACCAGATAAAGCATTTGTAGGGATGGATAACTACTTTACTTTATTTAAAGATCCCGTATTTTATGAAGCTTTAAAAAATAATATTCTTTATGCTGTCATTTCGATTGTTTTCCAGGTTTTTGGAGGGTTAATTGTTGCAGCCGTTTTAGAAGATAAATTAATCCGTAAATTTTCACCTATATTTCGCACAGTCTATTTTTTGCCGGTCGTCGTTTCAATGACAGTCATCGCATTGCTGTTTTCATTTTTTTACAACCCGGAAGTAGGGTTGTTAAATCAGTTTCTTAAAATGATTGGATTGAATAATTTAGCATTGCCATGGTTGGGTGATAGTGAAACGGCAATCTATGCAGTCATTGCTGTCTCACAGTGGCAATCAATTGGTTATATAGCCATGCTATATATCGTTTCCATTCAAAAAATTTCACCTGAACTATATGAAGCAGCTGAAATGGATGGAGCGAATAAAATAAAAACGTTTTTTCACATTACGGTTCCAGCAACAAAGGAAATGACATTCGTCGCCGTAATATTAACATTGACAGGTGCCTTTACAGTGTTTAATGAGCCATATATCTTAACCGGAGGGGGCCCGGGAACTTCTTCGGAAGTCCTGAGTACCTATTTATATAAAACGGCTTTTTCAAAAGATATGATGGGATATGCTTCTGCCATAGCAACGGTTATCTTAATTATTACGTTACTTATTTCTCTTGTACAAATGAAAATATTTAAAACGGGAAAGGAGGACTAATAATGGAGATGCCTAAATCAACGATTGGAGTACCGGAATTAGTTGTGGAAGATCTAGAGTATGCAAGGAAAAGAAAAACCTATAATATGAGAATAGCCCTTGTTTATGCAGGTTTGATCGCCTACTTTCTTGTTGTTGCATATCCCTTATTATGGATGGTCATCAGTTCTTTCAAAAGCACAGAGGAAATTTTTAACCATAGTTGGTCACTTCCTCATACATGGTTGTTTGAAAATTATGTTACAGCTTGGAATAGTGGGATTTCTTCCTACTTTTTAAATAGTGTCATGGTTACTGGCATGACTTGTATGCTAACGGTTTTAGTAAGTGCGTTAGGTGCATACGGATTATCTCGCTTCGATTTTCGTGGAAAGGCTTTCATTTTGGTCATATGCTTAGGCGGTTTGATGCTATCTCCTCAAGTAAGCCTGATCCCTTTGTATAATATCATTCAGAAGCTTGGGATATATAACACCCATTGGGCGCTAATCTTACCTTATGTAGCATACAGAATTCCGCTAACCATCTTGTTGATTCGTGCCTACTTCCTGTCCATTCCGAAAGAACTGGAAGAGGCTGCCCGGCTGGATGGGTGCACAAACCTTGGAATCCTTTTTAGGATTTTCATACCCATGAGTAAACCTATTTTATTAACGACGGTAATTTTAACAGCTTACTATACATGGAATGAATTCATGTTCGCCATCATCTTTATAGATGATGATAGTTTACGTACGATACCTGCCGGTTTAATGCAATTCCGAGATGCATTGCAAACCGATTGGGGAGTGTTGCTTTCTGGATTAACGATTTCAGCGGCACCTATCGTCATTTTATTTTTATTCATGCAGAAGTATTTTATCCGTGGAATTGCTAGTGGAAGTGTAAAATGATAACAGGGGGAACAGGCATGAAGCTAATTGGAATTGGGGATAACGTAGTAGATTATTATAAAGACCAAGGAAAGATATATCCCGGCGGCAATTCATTAAACGTGGCAGTCATGTACAATCGTTTAAATGATGAACAATCTTCATATATTGGCATTGTAGGAAATGATGGGGCGGCAGACCATGTGTTAGAGGTATTGCAAAAGGAAAAGATGGAGATTAGTAGAGTAAGACAAGCGGTAGGAGAAAACGGTATGGCCGTCGTCGCGTTGGATAAGGACGGGGACCGAATTTTCATTGGTTCCAATAGAGGGGGAATTCAATCCAGATTGGGGATTGTACTGAATGACAAGGATTTGGATTATATTCGGCAACACGACCTTCTTCATACAAGTGTTTATAGCCATATAGAGCATAACCTCCCATCATTAAGCCAACTCATTGACATTTCTTTTGATTTTTCGACAAATCAAGAGGAACACTATTTACAAAAAGTTTGTCCGTATGTGACATATGCATTTTTTTCAGGAAGTAATTTAAACACTGCAGAGTGCCATGCACTGATTCAAAAGGTGCATTCGTTCGGCACAAAAGTGGTATGTGTTACTCGTGGGGAAAAGGGAGCACTCTTATCAATTGAAAATCAATTATATGAACAAGCCATTATCCAAACCAAAGTTGTAGATACATTGGGGGCGGGAGATTCATTTATTGCTGGTTTTCTCTCATCGTATGTCCAAGGGCAAGATGTAAATAAAGCTTTACAAAAAGGAGCTTTAGCTGCCTCCCAAACCTGTCAGGATTATGGAGCTTTTGGGTATGGTAAAGAATATATTCCTGACCATATGCTGGTTTAACATGATTTATAGATGGAAAAAGGTAACGAGATCCCGGATTAGGAGGGGGATTCGTTACCTTTTTCTTGCGACATGGAACTATCAATCGTAAAGGTCACGCGATTGGCAGGATAATATAAGAAGGAGGAATGGATGGGCTGCTTCTTTGCGTCATATGCCACTTTCTCCACTTTGAAAAGGGGATCTCCCACTTCGCACTCTAAAAATTTTGCTTCATCTGCATTTGCCAATACCATATTTAAGAGTTTCGTGTTATGAACAGGAGTAATATTATATTTATGCTTTATGATGTCATACATGGAAACGGAGTTATGGACATGTTCATTTAAATTAGGCAGAACCTTTAAGGAATAATGAGAAATTTCCAAGGTGAGAGGTTGATTATCATAGTATAAGATCCTTTGTAATTCAAGAACATCACTTTCAGGAGTAATCTCCAAGGATTTAGAAATATTAGCCGGTGCGGGTATGATTCCAAATGAAAGGATTTTAGTTTGAGGTATCTTCCCTAATTCTGACATATATTCAGCATGACCGTTAACAGCAAATAGTTCCCTTTTTACTTTAGGATATTGGACAAATGTTCCCTTTCCTTGTTGGCGTATTAGAAGACCCTCTTCCACCAAGTCCAAAACCGCTTTTCTAACAGTAATGCGACTTACTCCATATATGTCACATAATTCTGTTTCCGTTGGTAATCTTTCGCCAGGAGAGTAAATCCCTTTGTTTATATCTTCAATAATAGATTGTTTCAATTGCATATATAATGGCGTAGAACTATGAGTGTTGAGTTTCATGTTTTCCCCTTTCTCTTATTTTTTCTTTTATTATAACGTAATGTGATGTTATAGTACAAATCATCAATTCGACTAAATGCATAGCTAATATATATATGGTTAAAGGCATCCGGCAACAACGATCGTTGTTGTGGGAAAATATGCATTTTTGCACTAACATAAAAAGAGTATATATTAGTGCAGCTCCCAACTTTTAGCTCAAGCTGGTGGCAGCATCATAAAATAGCCATAATACGACACCAAATTCCAACATATTTCTACTTTTCCATTTTGTATAATGAGATAGAAAAATATTTTAAGGGAGTGATTGTTGTCATATGAAAAACAGGAAGGTTATTTCAACTCTGGGAGTTGCCGTTTTATCGGCGAGTATTGCGGCACCAGCATTTGCAGCTAATGAAACATCCCCGGGAACACCCATTCAACAAACTTATTCGGTTTCAGGTTTTACAGATCATGCTGAACTAGGGAAAAAGCTAGAACAAATTGCGAGTGATAGCCAAGGTAAAGTAAAAGTGGAGGTAGCTGGATATTCCAATAGACATAGAGAAATCTATAAAGCAACCGTAGGAACAGGCGACAAAGTCGTTTTCATTCAAAGTGAGATCCATGGGAATGAGAAAACTGGTACGGATGCCATCTTGAATATCTTGAAGTTTTTGGGGACCAACTCACCTGAAGCGGAAAAAATTCGTAAAGAAATTACCTTGGTAGCTTTGCCTAAAATGAATCCCGATGCCGCTGAATTGAACCGTCGCGGAAATGATATGACCTGGGCAGAGGTCGTCGACCAGTTTCCGCAGTTAGCAGGAGCCAATCCATCTTGGAACTACTATACATACAAAAATGAATCATTCGATTATGAGTCCAAACCAGGTTTCGATGTTAATCGTGACTTTAATCCTGATTTAAATTATATTCCTCAAGCTAAAGACTTCCCTGGAAAATCATCCACCCCTGGTTGGTTCATAACACCTGAATCACAAACAACACGTGATGTTTACAAGGCTCTACTGAAGCAATACGGTAAGGTGGAGATTTTTGTGGACCTGCATCACCAAGCTCCCTATTATGAAGTTGATGGAACGGATGATTTAGTCACCTACTCGATTTCCGCTCAATTTGTTCCTGATCCAAGCTCGCCTTCAGGACAGGATTATGCAAAATATGCAAAAAACTATAATTATGATTTTTCCAGACAATTGAATGTGGCGGTATATAATGCCATGAAAGCACAAGGTAATTCTCCATATGGGAATATATCCTTGTATCCGCAAAATCAAAACCTTCCTGGAACGGCTTTAGGAGCCTTTGCTTTAAACGGAAGCGGGACAGTACTCTTTGAAGTTAGAGGTCAAACTCAGTCTTTTGGCCAAAAGAAAAAAGGCATGCTCATTAAAGCAGTTGAAAGAGGCCTATATGGAATAATCGATGGAGTTACTGATGGCTCTGTATATAAAATCAATCCGGAACAATACGAGTCAATTCCACTGACGGAGGGCAGGCAATAATTAAAAGTGAGGAAAAGATAGTTTTATAACTTCCAGCATATATTGAAGTAACCAGACGGAACTCTAGGCAAATGTGTTCTATCTAAAAGGTAAGACAAAGTTGATTGGAGCGGGTGTTCGAGACTCCTGCTTAGAAAAGCGCGTCTAGGGGAGACCCCGCAGGCGAAAGCCGAGGAGGCTCCCCTGGCCGCCCGCGGAAAGCGAGTGCCCTACGTTCCAATCAACGTCAGACGGGTGTCCGTCTGGTTTTTCTTCATCGGGAACAAAAATGTTTTTTGGTAGAAGAAAACTATTTGGAAACATAGTGATTTTTCACTATTAACATAAAGTAGCGAAAGTGTCAGAATATTATTAATAGTAATTTTTTCTGATTATTATATTTGATAAGGAGGGTTTTTATTGAATTTTAAAAAGAAGGTTCTATCAGTTTCATTATCTAGTTTAATGACGTTAAGCGCAGTAACAGCTGTTGCGTTACCTGTCGGAGCGGTTGGAAATGGTCCCAGTGCTGGAAATGGACAAGTGACAACTTCAAATCTTCATACATATGAAAGCCTGGTGAGCTATCTTAAAACGCAGGATGCTAAACAAGAAAGGCTGGCACTGGAAGTAATCGGGGAAACGGTAAAAGGAAGGGACATTTACCTAGCGAAGTACATCTCAAATCCTAAGAATCCAACCATACTATTTTTGACGCAACAGCATGGAAATGAACAACTGACTACCGAGGGTGCACTCGAATTCATTAAACATCTAGGCACGAACAAGACTAAAGGTATTTTGGATAATGTCAATATATTGATCATTCCCATGTTAAATGCAGATGGAGCCATGGGAGATGTTAATTTCCCTCTTGATGATTATTTAGCAAAAGGTGATCGGCATTTAACACGGGCAAATGCAAATGGGATTGACTTGAACCGTGAGCATGATAAAAAAACTGATAACATGCAAGTAGAGGTAAAGGCTTTACACGAAAATGTATTTGCGAAATACGATATAGATTACATGATAGATTTACATCATCAAGGGACGCTAAGCGAAACGGACGGTGAACTTGTTTCAGGTTCAATTCTTTATCCTACAAACGCGAACGTAAAGCCTGAAGTGTTAGAAGCCTCAAAAAAATTGGGTGCTGTCGTATATAACTCCATTGAACCAACTGGTTGGGGGCATATTGGTAGGTATGATGGCGGTTCTGGAGAAAATATAGGCCGTAATGGTGCAGCCGTTCGCTATGATATTGCCACACTGCTCTTTGAGATGCGAGGTATGTCGGACCACAATGTCGAGTCAGTAGCGCTTGGACAAAAAAGTAATGGCTATCTAATAAAGCAAACGGTAACCACTTTGGATGCAGCTGTCAGAGCTATTGCCGATGATTCAATTGAAACTGTCGATGCAAGCTTTTGGGACACCCTGCCAACACAATCCAATCGTCCCGGGATAGAATCGGACGAATAAAATGAAGACACATTCCATTCTTTCAGATGGGATGTGTTTTTTTATTTTCCTACACCGATAGACGAAGTTGTTATATGGAATGATTTATAGTCGAAGTAGCAGGACAAGGATAAAGATGACATAGAAAAAAAGCATCTGCTTTCACCTAAGATGCTCAGTTTGTCGACAAAAGGGGTTCGGAATGATTTCACATAGAACCATGATTTTAAAGGAAGATTAGATGATCCTTAATGTTTTTTTGTTTTATGAAACCTCAATGGATGGAAGAAATTTGCGACACTCCTGCAGAATAGCTGGCTAGCCGAGACCCCACAGACGCGTCGAGGAGGCTTGGCAGACAGTCGGCGGAAAGGGAGCGGATTTCTGAAATCAGCTGGAACATTTTTGAAGAAAAAAGACTGTAGACAAATTCACTTTCTTCGAATTTGTCTACAGTCTGAGCATCTGTTTTCATAAACAGGTGCTTTTTGAATTTCAGGACTTTTTTATTTTGTACTTAGACTTTTATATCATTAGCTTGGATCTATCTTATCGATTAACAGTATCGGCCTATATGGCCAGTGTTTGTCCTATAAACTTTTTTCGGCTGAATTCTCCTTTTTTTCTTCTTCTTTTAGTTGTAAGGCTACTAGACTGGCAAAGTCATGAATGATGGTGGCTGCCAATAGTGATGTAATTTGTGTTGGATCATACGGCGGGAGGACTTCCACCAGGTCGAACCCAATAAAGTTGAATCCTTGCAGAGAGCGTATCATCTCAAGGGTTTCAAAGCTATTTAGACCGCCGACCTCCAATGTGCCAGTTCCAGGAGCGCAGGATGGATCGACAAAATCAATATCGAATGTCAAGAAACATGGTGTATCCCCAATGGTTTTCTTGACTTCCTTCACGACATCTTCTATTCCTCTCTTCTTCAGCTCCGGCGTAGTTATCACATTGTACCCTAGTTCTGTACTGGAATCTAAATCTCCTGGATGATTGAGCGTACCTCTGATGCCAATCTGGAAAACTTTATCCGTTTGGAGCAAGCCTTCCTCATATGCACGGATAAACGGGGAACCATGCCAGTATTTTTCTTCATAATAAGTATCCCAAGTATCTGTATGTGAATCAAAATGGAGAAGTGCAACAGGACCGTGGATTTTTGCGGCTGCTCTTAAATTAGCCAATGTTACTGAATGATCCCCTCCGATGCCGATTGGAATGATACCGTTTTTCATCAAGTCTCCCATAGCCTTTTCAATTATCTCATAGCTTCGATGTATATTATGGGGAATCACCGAAACGTCCCCAATATCAATGGCATTACATTCGTCAAACGGAAATACCTTGTGAATGGGATGATAAGGAAACAACGTCATGGATGCTTGGCGGACTGCCTGTGGAGCAAACCGGGCTCCTACCCTGAATGAAGCAGCTGTATCAAAAGGCATGCCTACCACTGCCAATTTGGCATTTTCTCTTGTAGAAGGTAAGCGCATAAATGATCCGGTGGTACAAAACTCTGGTTTAACATCAGGTGATAAAGGATATTTCATTTTTCTATTCCTCCATTTTCTTATAACTATAGTAGTTTTGAAACTCATTAAATGAATTCCTATAGATGATTAATCATGCAATTACCATGCCAAGTCACTGTGAGTGATTTAATGAGGGTTTTTACCAGATAACATGGGCTTTGTGTATGCAAAGGCGAATAAGTTATGGGAAATTGAATCGCCGCCGATGAAGAGATACTGAAAGACTTCATATCTGTAAATCAATCATTAGCCGGTAAAAATACAGGAATTAAGGTGTTTTTCGTTTGTCGAAATAAACCGAAATCATATGGCACAGAAATTGCATAAAGGTATACAGGTAAAACTTTTAAAAAAGAGGGAGGCATGGGGATTATTCTAGTTAAGAAATTGAACTCACTGGTTTGAAAGCGGTTTCAAGGAGGAATGATAGGTGGAAAATGAGGTTACATTGAAAAGATCACTGAAATTATGGCAAATCGTTATGATGGGGTTAGCATATATGACCCCCATGGTCGTATTTGATACATTCGGCATTGTATCTGGGATTACGGGCGGCCATGTGCCGACTGCCTATATCGTTGCATTGGTGGGGATGCTTTTTACAGCTGCCAGCTATGGAAAACTTGTAAAGGTTTTTCCTGCTGCAGGTTCTGCCTACACTTATACGCAAAAGGCGATAAACCCGCATTTAGGATTCCTGGTAGGATGGTCCTCGTTGTTAGACTATTTGTTTTTACCTATGGTCAATGCATTGTTGACCAAAATTTATTTGACAGCATTATTTCCAGGAGTTCCTACATGGATTTGGGTAGTATTGTTCGTAGCAATCGTCACCATTCTCAATCTCAGGAGCGTCAATGTACTTGCTAACTTTAATGCGCTTTTTGTTTTAATTCAGGTTGCCATCATGGCAGTGTTCATCATTCTTGTTGTCAAAGGTTTGAATGATGGAGAAGGTACAGGAAAAGTGTTTACATTAATGCCTTTCGTAAATGAAGGGATGGACTTCTCGGCCATAATAACCGGGGCTACGATCCTTTGTTTTTCCTTTTTGGGATTCGATGCGGTAACTACACTATCTGAGGAAACGCCGGATCCGAAAAAAACGATTCCAAAAGCGATATTTTTAACTGCGCTATGGGGTGGAATCATCTTCATTACCGCATCTTTCTTTATTCAGCTCTTTTTTCCGGATATATCCCGTTTTAAGGAACCGGATGCTGCATTACCGGAAATCGCCCTTTATGTAGGCGGGAAGCTATTTCAATCCATTTTTCTTTGTACGACTTTCGTCAATACGCTAGCCTCGGGACTAGCATCACATGCCAGCGTTTCCCGTCTTTTGTATGTTATGGGCCGTGATAAAGTGTTTCCGGAAAAATGGTTTGGATTCATTCATCCCAAGTGGAAAACACCAGCCATTAATGTACTCATAGTTGGAGTCATTTCAATGTCGGCTTTATTCTTTGATTTAGTGACAGCAACGTCACTGATCAACTTTGGTGCATTAATGGCATTTACCTTTGTAAATCTTTCAGTGATCAGCCATTTTATCATTCGGGAAAAGGAGCACCGAACGATAAAGGGGTGTATTAAATACTTAATTATGCCTTTAATTGGAGCTATAGCAATTGGCATTCTATGGATCAACCTTGAGGCAAGTTCCCTAATAATGGGGACAAGTTGGTTCATTATTGGTTTTTGTTATCTATTATATATCACAAAGGCATTCAGGAAGGCACCGCCCCAATACCAAGTTGAAGAAATTCAGCTATGAGATTTTCGAAGGAGAAACTCATCCGATAAGGATGCGTCAGAATGTAGACAAACTTGATGAAAATCGAGTTTGTCTACATTTTTTTTTTGGCTTGTACAAATTTGGACGTTGATTGGAACGTAGGCACTCGCTTTCCGCGGGCTCCCTTAGACTCGCTATTCCCGCAGGAGTCTCGCACCTTCCGTTCCAATCAACTATGTTTAAAAATTTAGATGGAAACTCCTTTTGCCTACAGTCTTTTTTGTTTTAAAATAGAACTATTAAAACTTGAGATGATGAGGATGTTTTCGAAACATAATTCTATTTAGCGAGATCAACATGAAATGATTACTTTAAATCAACTGGTGCAGGCGAATCATTTGGTTCGTAAAATGGAGGCTAACATGAATTTAAAGAAGATGGCCAATTGGACATGGTGAGGTCCAAAAATGCCGCAATCTCTTAACTTTAGGCGAAAATTCAAAGGGAATTTCAAAAGGGGTTCAAAATTTTTTAATTCCGAACCCCTATTGTCTACAAACTGAACGCATCCTAAAAGGATGCGTTTTTTTATATGTAATCCTGAAATGCCTATGAATTATACATATTCACGCCTCTTAACGAAATGTAGTAAAACACATCCTTAAGCAGGTTATCTTCTTAGACGTAGAATTTCTTCACGTGCTTTTTGATAGTTATCTATGGTTTTTTTATCGATTCGATGAAAAACACTTAAGTAAAGAGCATCAACCATGTTAAGTTGCATGATTCTAGATGCTATACTACCGATTCGTTGATCATGTTCGATGTCAGGAAAACAAAGTTGTATACTTGCTATTTTCAATAAAGGCGACTTTGTATAAGCGGTTATTGCCAATACTGGTACGTTTATCTTTTTTGCATATGAAGCCATCTCCAATATATCTTTTGTTTTTCCGGATGTGGAGAAAATGACCAATGCGTCTTCTGATGTGAAATTGGAAATGTAGGAAATCACTGTATGAAAGTCAGTGTTCATTCCTGTAGTAACGCCAAGTTTAGCAAATTTATTACTAGCATCCAATGCAGCCGTAGAGGAGCCCCCAACACCAAAAAAAGCAATTTTCTTTGCTTGGCTTAAGCATTCTACTGCTTTTTCAAACTCTTTTTTGTTAAGCGTTTGTACTAAAGAGTCTAAAGCGAATTTATTGCTCATAGTTACTTTTTGGAAAAGTTGATAGGGCGTATCATTTTCACGCAGTAAAGAAAGATCATTAATGTTGGCACTATTTGAACTCATTTCTTTCACCAATGTATGTTGAAAGGTTTTAAAGCTGTCTATACCCATTCTTTTACAAAAACGCACAACACTAGCTTGGGAAACATTTGCGTTGGTTGATATTTCAGAAATCGTGTAAGTTTGCACCAAATCCGCATGGTCCAATATATATTTGGCTACTTGCCGTTCAGCACGAGACAAGGAATCGGCTTTTTCATTTATTTTTTGTAATAAAGTTAAGCTCATGATATGTCTCCTTTATTAAATATTTTATTAAATGATGTAAATCCCTATTGTTTCATTTATATCATAAATGAAATGTTTTTTGCACATAATGCAAAAAAAAATGCCATAATTGAAATTTTATTTCTTATATTTTTAATAAAACCTTGATTTTTTAATTCTTTTTCAATAAGATTGGTTTGTTTGAATATTCAAAAAATTACGTTATAAGGAGGAGATAGTTTGAATCGGGCCATTTTACTTGTAAGTCATGGGAATTTAGCTTCGACTATGAAAGACTGTGTAGAGCTTATAGCAGGGAAACAGAAGCAACTCTTTGCATTGAGCATGGATGATCAAGTAACGTTAGATTCATTTGCAAGAGAACTGGAATCGGCAGTCAATCAATTGTTGGATTGGTACAAAGAAATAATCATTCTGGCAGATATTAAAGGGGGCACCCCATGCAATGCAGCTACACTTCAAGTGTTGAAAGATAGTCGGGTACAAGTAATCGCTGGTTTTCATTTAGGTTTAGTTATTGAATCTTGCCTTTCACCTGTAAGTCCCGAAGAGCTTATAGCAAATACCTCTATGAGTATTAGCTATATAAACTCTACAGTTAACCCCATAAAGGAGGAATTGTAATGAGTATCGTTGTTACCCGTATCGATGAACGACTCATACATGGGCAAGTTGCTTATTCATGGAGTGTTGCTTATCAAGTCACAGAATTTATTGTAATTGATGATAGGGTTGCAGCCGACCCTACACAACATTTGTTACTAAGCTTGGCAGTACCTTCGGGGAAAAGACATGCTATCCTTTCTGTCGAAGATGCAGTCAAATATCTGATTGAGCAGTCTGATCAGGAAAAAACGTTTATTGTAGTAAAAAGTCCTCGAGTCCTTTTATCTCTCATTGAAAAAGGTATCATTCTGCCTTCTATAAATGTAGGTGGCATGTACTATAAAGTAGGAAAACAGGAAATAAGTAAAACAGTCTATTTGGATGAAGAAGATAAATCTTTTTTTCTCAAGATTAGAGATCACGGGATCCCTTGTGAGATCAGAACCTCTCCTAATGATAAATCGATTGATTTATTCACCAAGATTTAAAGGTCGAAAAGATAGTCAGAGTAAAAAGGGGGAGGAAAAGTGGAAATTGAGTTAATATCAGCGATTTTGTTAAGTGGTTTTGTTGCAATTCTCATGACCGAAAATTATGGATATGGATATTGGATGATTAGCCGTCCCATTTTTGCTGGGCCATTGTTAGGACTAATAATGGGAGACCTACAGACTGGATTGATTGTAGGGGCCAGTGTGGAATTGATGTTTATGGGGGTCTTGCCCATTGGAGGTAGTGTTCCTCCTAATGCACAAATTGCTGGTCTAATTGGAACTATTTTCGCGATTAGTGCTGGGGGGAAGCCTGAGGTTGGAATTGCTCTGGCATTACCAATCGGTATTTTAGCACAATTTTTAATCATGCTAGCTTGGAACTTTAATATTTATCTAGTGCATCGGGCAGACAATGCTTTACAAGAGCTAAATCTAAAAAGGGCAGAACGGCTTCACCTTTTTGGAATAATCGTTTTTTTTACAGTGATGTTCATTCCAACTTTTTTAGCCGTTTATTTTGGCAGTGAATTTGTAAATAATATCGTAGGCTCAATGCCTTCTTGGTTTATGGAAGGGTTAAAGATTACAGCAGGGATCCTACCTGCAATTGGAATGGCCATGCTCCTGAAAATGATGAACTTCAAGAAGTTTTGGTCATTTTTCCTAATTGGATTTGTTCTGGCAGTCTACTTGGAACTAAATGTACTTTCGATAGCCTTTTTGGGTCTTGGAATCGCGGTCAGCATTACAGCAGTGGGAACGAAAGGAAATGATAGTGGAATTTCCCGTGATTCCTCCCGCAAGAGTACAGCTAAAACGACGATTCTGACAAGGAAAGATTTAATGAAAACATTCTTCCGCACTTTCTTCAGTATGACGTCTATAAATTATGAGCGTTATGGCAGTTTAGGATTCTGCTATGCGATATTGCCGGCACTCAAAAAACTCTATCCAAATAATCAGGATTTAAAAGAATCGGTTGTTCGTCATAATGAATTTTTTAACTGCCATCCGTATACTTCCAATGCCATCATAGGTGTTACTCTTGCCCTTGAAGAACAACGGGCACAAGGTAATCCCATCACATCCGACACAATTTCTTCTACGAAAGCCGCATTGATGGGACCGCTCTCTGGAATTGGCGATTCTGTTTTTAAAGCAACTTTTATGACCATTTTTGCTGCAATCGGCGCTGGTTTGGCGTTGGATGGAAATTCACTTGGACCCATTATATTTATTGTGCCAAACGTCTTGCTCAATATTTTTTCTCGTTACTACGGTATTGTCTATGGGTACCAGTTTGGGATAAGCCTCATCCTTAAAATGAAAGACTCTGATGTGCTAAATAAGTTTGTTCAGGGAGCTACCATTGTAGGATTAATGGTAACAGGATCAATGGTAGTGAATTTTGTTAAAGTGACCGTGGCTGCTAAATGGAACTTTGGTGGAAAAGAAATAAATTTACAAGAACTTCTTGATTCAATTTTACCTGGGCTTTTACCGCTCCTTTTAACACTTGGTTTCTTATGGGCATTACTTAAATATCAAAAAGCTATCTACTGGTTAATCCTCCTTTGCTTTATGGTAGGATTAGCTGGTAAATTCTTGGGGGTTGTTTAGGTGGTAATTATGGATAAAAAAAACGTACTGGAATCTATTAAGAATGGATTGATAGTTTCGTGCCAGGCTAGAAGGGGATGGCCGATGTATGGGGCGGAAATCATGGGCGCATTAAGCAAGGCTGCAGAAAAAGGAGGCGCAGTTGGTATTAGGGCTACCGGGCCAGAAAATATTAAAGCGATTAAAAAGGTAACAAAATTGCCTGTATTAGGTATTCACAAGCAATGGACCGAAGAATGTGAGGTATATATTACTCCTACCTATGAAAGTGCTATAAGCATTATTGAGGCTGGAGCGTCAATCGTAGCATTAGATGGGACTCAACGAAAGCGCCCCCATGGAGAAACGGTAGAAAGAATTATAGGTAAAATCAATAGTGAGCATCCCAATATTTTAGTGATGGCAGATTGTGCGACTTTTGAAGAGGGACTAATCGCAGAAAAATTCGGTGCTGATATAATATCAACCACATTGTGTGGGTATACAGAGGAAACAAAATACGTGAAGGAGGTTGATTATGACCTTATTCGAAAACTCTCTTCTGCCTTAAATATCCCCATCATCGCTGAAGGGCATATTCATACGAAAGATCATGCTAGAAAAGCTATTGAAAGTGGAGCTTTTGCAGTCGTAGTAGGAACGGCCATTACTCGCCCGGAAATTATCACAAAAAGGTTTGTAGATGAGTTAAACCTGTTGGTTGGAAAATAGAAGTTTCAATATATTTATATTTTGAGTATTTTTTAAGATTTCAGTTGGTTCCTAGGATTGACTGCCATTGATTAGATTTGTACCATCATTTGGCATCTGCTACAGGTCAACACTTTCTTTTTCAGGATAAACAAAAAAAGAGCACTCAATGAATGTTTATACATTTATCTGGTGCTTTTTTTTTGTATTTAATCATCATTTTTTACATATGCAAATCTGAATTGCTTATGAATTAATACATATGTCCTGATGTATTGTATGTGTGATATGGGTGAGGACAGATGGCGGTATGGTGCCATTCATACAATATCCTCAAAGCTGGCATGAAAGTTGCTTAATAAGTAATAAGAATAAAAGTGAGGTGCTAAAATGTCAGAGGAAATTAAGGTTATTGAAAAACGTCAATTGGATAATCCACTGCAAGAATTCCAGGATATCTTAAAAGAAGCGATTCATGTTTTGGACTATCCAGAGCAGGTTTTTGATTTTTTGAAAGCGCCAATGCGTTTTCTGGAAGTCTGTATTCCTATTCAAATGGATAATGGCGAGACAAGGATGTTTCAAGGGTATCGTGCTCAACATAATGATGCAGCCGGTCCAACGAAAGGGGGAATCCGGTTTCACCCGGATGTCACTCCTGAAGAAGTTAAGGCATTGGCCGGATGGATGAGCTTGAAATGCGGAATAACCGATCTTCCATACGGAGGGGCAAAAGGCGGCATTGTGTGTGATCCGAGACAGATGAGTTCATCTGAGCTTGAACGATTAAGCAGAGGGTATGTCAGGGCAGTAAGTCAAATAGTGGGCCCTACAAAAGATATCCCGGCACCAGATATGTATACGAATTCACAAATCATGGCCTGGATGCTGGATGAATATGATCACATCAGGGAATTCGATTCACCGGGCTTCATTACAGGAAAGCCTCTGAGATTAGGAGGTTCGAAGGGCAGGGAAAAAGCCACTTCCAAGGGCGTATTATATACACTTCAAATGATTTGTGATTTAAAGGGGATTCCCATTGAAGGCATGCGGGTAATCATCCAGGGATTCGGGAATGTTGGCAGTCATTTAGCATTGTATTTACATGAAATGGGGGCAAAGGTTGTCGGAATAGCGGATGAACTTGGAGGTTTATATGATCCGAATGGATTGGACATTCCTTACCTTTTGGAGAAAAGGGACTCTTTTGGGGTCGTTTCGAACTTATACAAAGATTCATTATCCAATCAAGAATTATTGGAAAAAGAGTGTGATGTGCTGATCCCCGCAGCCATTAGCGGAGTGGTGAATAAGGATAATGCAAAACGACTAAAATGTGAAATCCTGATTGAAGCAGCAAATGGGCCGACGACAAAGGAAGCGATCAAGATTCTCGATGATAAAGGTATAGTGCTAGTCCCGGATATTTTGGCGAATTCAGGAGGGGTAATTGTCTCGTATTTTGAATGGTGCCAGAACAATCAAGGTTATTACTGGACGGAAGAGCTTGTAGATGAACGATTGAAGGAAAAGATAACGGCCAGCTTTTTGAATGTCTACCATACTTCACAAAAATATTCCGTGAACATGAAAGTGGCTGCTTATATTGAAGGGATTCGCAAAATAGCAGAAGCATCCCAGCTTCGGGGGTGGATAAGGTTCTGAACGAATTAGGGTTTACAAGAAAGGAGGCAATCCGTTGAATTTTGATATTCTTTCCGAAAATAAAGAAAACCAGGCTATTCATCATTATTGCTTATTGTCACAAGATTATAGATATGATGTAACCATTGTATATTCGGCCCAGTTTTTCGGTAAAGCAATGGTGACTTCCATGCAAAGCGGAAGAATGATCCTGCTTTGTGCCAATGATATTAATTTAGATCAGTACTGGGCTCCGACCCTTGGCATTGAACAAGAAGATATATCTGAGTTCCAAAACTTTCTAAGGTTAGTTTTACAAACCCCATTTCATTTTGAAGAATACTGAAGGAAGGAATGATGTAAATGTACGTTGATGTGATTCTTAGCCCTTGTGATGGCAAGATTGAAAAAATTTCAATATCCAAAAATTCCAGATTTTACGAATGGGAACAATTATTTCAGATTAAGAAGGCAGATGGAAGTGTGGAAATCATTGATATTGGTGTCAGCGGGAAAATAGAAACTTTGGAGGTATTGGAGGGCGAACCAGTGGTGGCCGGCGAGGTCCTCGCCTATTTTAAAGAAGATTTATTTGTGACCGGCAGCGATTAATATAAAACGAAAGGCTGTTTTCGCATACTTTGTTGCTATTTACGAAGTAGTGCAGTGTGGTTGATTTCCCCTCCAGGTGCTCGCTTTCCTTGGTGCGGGCGGTGAGCCTCCTCGGAGTAAACGCCTGTGGGGTCTCACCTGTCCCGCAGCTCCCGCAGGAGTCTCGCACTTCCGCTCCAATCAACCTAAAATAGTTTCGTTTTAAAAACAACAATCTTTACGAAAAGAGCCAAACAAAAAGAAGATGATATGATTCATCTTCTTTTTGTTTTATCCGATAATCCTCCACTTCTCTCTTATTATCATGGTCCCCTATACCCCAATTTTGCAGAAACCCGATTCCCAGTTTCCATCACATTCTTAATGAGGAAATCGAGTCTTTCATCTGTCAGGTTAAAACTGACAAAACCAATGCTCACCGCACCGTGAACCTCCCCGAAATGGTTCAATATCGGTACGGCAACAGAACAGGTTCCCTCTGTTCTTTCACTGTGACTGATCCCATGTCCCTTCGTTTTAGTCTCTTGCAATATATCCCAAAAAGCTGCTCTTTCTTTAGTTGGCAGAAGAGCATCTACGATTTTTTTCGTTTGATTATATGGCATATAGGCGAGCATCGCTTTATTGGCAGCCCCGATATGCATAGGTACACGTGAGCCAAGCTGGTCATAAACCCGGATTTGGCTCTTTTCACTGTCGATCCTTTCGATAACGAGTGATTCCATCCCGATTGGTTGGCTTAGATAGACGCTTTCCTCCACTTTGTTCATAAGCCTTTCGAGTTCAGGTCTTATTTGACTAATGTAATCCATTTTGTCATACATGCGTAAACCATATTCGAGCCAAATATTCCCCAAACCATATTGTTTGGATTGCCCGTCCTGTTGAATTAATCCATGCAAGGACATTGCCTTTAACAAACGATGCATGGAGCTGACAGGAAGATCACATTCTTGGGAAAGT
Source organism: Peribacillus sp. SRI_006 (assembly GCF_057586375.1). Taxonomy (NCBI): domain Bacteria; kingdom Bacillati; phylum Bacillota; class Bacilli; order Caryophanales; family Bacillaceae; genus Peribacillus; species Peribacillus sp. SRI_006. The sequence goes on from NZ_JBYCZT010000007.1 coordinate 215,795, forward strand.
TCCGTAATTGACAGCCAGTTTTCCGAAGAATTGGATACCAGCACCTTTATAACGTTCATGGCGCGGTCGATTGATTGCATATAAAAACCACCTATCTTTCCATACAAGTTAAATAAAAAGTTAATTTATTTGAAAATTTAAAACATATTGACATTATATCAAAACTAAATTTATAATAAAAGAAAAATTCCTATTGGCGGAAACGTTTTCCGCTATGCGGAAAAGGAGGGGGAGGCAGTGACATTTTGTTCGTCCATGTACAAACCATTGGAACGTGTCATTGTAAAACATCCGAAAGAAGCTTTTATTAGTCAAGAGCATTTAAGCCAAACATGGGAGAACTTCAACTTTTTGGAAGAGCCAGATTTCAACGAAGCGCTAACAGAGTATGGTGACTTTATATCCATTTTGGAGAAATATGTCCCAAACATCGATTATTTGCCAGCATCTTCGGTAGTTGGCATTGACTCCTTATATGCGCATGACCCAGTCAAATTTACTAGCCAAGGGGCCATTATTTTAAAGTCGGGGAAAGAATCGAGGCAGCCTGAAGCGACTGTATACAAGGAATACTGTAAGGAAAAGAACATCCCGATCATTGGGTATTTAACGGGTGATGCGGTCGCGGATGGCGGTGATATCGTTTGGCTTGATGATAAGACCTTGGTTGTCGGGCATGGTTATCGTACAAACGCTGAAGCTATTCGGCAATTAAAGGAAATGACCGCACATCTTGTGGATGAATTCATTGTAGTTCAGCTTCCGCATGATCAAGGAGAGGCAGAGTGTCTCCATCTCATGTCTTTCATCAGCATGGTCGACCATGATTTAGCGGTAGTTCATTCCCGCCTTATGCCTGTCTTTTTCAGAAAACTGCTTATTGAACGAGGCATTCAGCTTATCGAAGTGCCGATTGATGAGTACTTGAACTTGGGGTGTAATGTGCTTGCCATAGCTCCGCGGGTTTGCGTGATACCTTCTGGTAACGCTTACACGAAGCAAAAGTTAATTGATGCGGGAGCGACAGTTTATGAGTACAAAGGAACTGAAATCAGTTTTAAGGGCACTGGAGGTCCTACCTGTTTAACCTGCCCGGTGGTGCGTACAAATATTGATAAAGGGGGATTGAAATGAGTCAATTACTATGGGATACTCCAGAAACGCTCCGTGCTTTGTTGTGTGAACTTGTTAGCTGGGAAAGCCGGACTCTTACACCAGGGGAGCGAATGTTCCCTTATAAGGTGCAAGAGAAATTAAGGGAGCTTGATTATTTTAAAAGGAACCCGGCACACTTATCGCTTCACGAGGCAGATTTAGGAAGGAATTTTGTCAATGCCTTTTATAAACATCCCGATAGCAAGGAGACCGTAGTATTAATTAGCCATTTTGATACGGTTCATACTGAAGAATACGGTGACCTTGAGACTCTTGCATTTCAACCAGAGGAGCTCACGAAAAAACTTCATGATAGGAAAGATGATCTGCCGGAAGAAGCGCGCATTGATCTGGAATCAGGAAAGTACTTGTTTGGTAGAGGAACGATGGATATGAAAATGGGGCTTGCCCTTCATATGGCTATCATCGAAAAGGCAAGCATCGAACAATGGCCGATCAATCTCCTGCTGTTAACGGTTCCGGATGAGGAAGTGAATTCTGCGGGAATGAGGGCTGCAGTTAAAGAACTTGTGGCTTTACGTGATAAATATGACCTTTCCTATAAAATGTTTTTTAATAGTGAACCGTCCTTTTCACAGAAACCGGGTGATAATAATCATTATATTTATTCCGGAACTTTGGGGAAAATCATGCCCGCTGCCCTTTTTTATGGGAAAGAAACTCATGTAGGAGAGCCATTAAAGGGCATAACCGCCAACTATATAGCCTCGTTTCTCACGCAGCTCATGGAGTGGAACACTCTTTTTCTGGAAAGTGACCTTGGCGAGGAAACACCTTTACCAGTATCGCTTCAGCAAAAAGATCTAAAACTACAATATTCAACACAGACACCTTATCGGGCAGCCGCGCTTTATAATGTGTTCATCATGAAAAGAACAGCTGCAGAAATAATGGATCTATTCGAGCAGGTTGCGAACGAAGCAGCGATGAAATGCAATGAATCTTATAAAGAACTTTGCCTGCGTGAAGAAATTGAAGGTGTGGGCGAAGTACAAGTATTGCGCTACGAAAAGTTACTTTCATATGCCGAGGGCAAATTTGGCGGGGGTTTTGTTGAGCAAATAAAGAGTGAAGTTAAAGGAAACAAGGATTTGGATGAACGGGAAAAATCAGTGCGGATCGCTGAAAAATTGATGATACAATGTCAGGAGCTATCACCCGCCATTGTATTGCTGTTCGCACCGCCATATTATCCAGCCGTCAATTCGTCCGATGATCCGCTTATCATCGAATCTGTGAAATTAATGAAGGAGACTGCCAGAAAGTTTGATGAAGAAGTCAGCCAAATTCATTATTTTAATGGCCTTTGCGATTTAAGCTATGTTCAATATACTGATGATTCTGACGGCTGGACGGCTTTTGAAAAAAATACACCAGTCTGGGGCGATACTTACAGCATTCCTTTTGCCGATATGCAAAAACTTCAGGCACCCGTACTTAATGTGGGGCCGTTCGGCAAGGATGCCCATCAGCGTACTGAGCGCCTTCACATCGATAGCGCCTTTGTCCATACGCCCGTTTTGCTTGAGAAGTTAATAAAGAGTATGTTTAAGTGTTTGGTTGAGAAGTGATGGTCCGACAGGAAAACTGGATTAATAGCATTAAACTTTAACTGGGGGTATTAAGATGAATAACCTTCCTAATGGTCCAATCACTTCCAAGCCGCTTAACCAGAATAATAAGCCACTTAACCAACTAACGGAGTTGCCGGAAAAAGGGGTAAATCCTTTTGTATTAATGTTTATCGTAATTGTGATAGTGACGGTTCTAACCTATATCTTACCAGCAGGCAAATATGAAAGAATTGAAAAGGATGGCCGAAGTGTAGTCGATCCCACTTCTTTTGAATTCGTAGAATCAACACCTGTGGGATTATTGGAAATGTTCAGCAGTATTCATGCAGGGATGATTGAAGGAGCGTCAATTATCTTGTTCGTCTTTTTGTTTGGGGGAGCACTGGGAATCATGCAGGCAACAGGAGCACTGGATTCCTTCATTAAGTTTGTGGCTGTCCGATTCGGAACAAAAGAAAAATTGCTTATTCCGTTGATGGTATTAATCTTCGCATCATTAGGGACACTGATCGGCTCTGCTGAAGATGCATTAGTTTATATCGCCATCATTGTTCCGATGACGATCGCATTAGGCTTTGATGCACTTACTGGTTTTGCGATCGTCATCCTTGGAACATTGGCGACTGGATTCATTTCGGGCATTACGAACCCATTTAATGTTGGAGTTGCCCAAAGCATTGCAGAATTGCCCATGTATTCGGGAATGGGATTGCGAATCGCTCTTCTTGCAGTTTTTTATGTCGTTACAGTATTGTACATCTATTTTCATGCAATGAAGGTTAAAAGGAACCCTGAACTGGGGGAGTATGGGAAATTCAGGCGTGAAGAACATGGACAACTTGATAAAAACTTTAGGATGAGCAAGAGACATAGCGCTGCTTTAATTATTTTATTGGTGAATTTCATCCTATTAGTCTATGGAGTTATTAAATTAGGATGGTATATAAGTGAAATTGGCGGCTTGTTTTTATTAAGCGGGATCATAATGGGCCTAATCGGAGGCTTGACTCCGTCCAAGATGGCTAATGGTTTTATTTCAGGAGCAGGCGATATGGTTTCCGGGGCATTGATAATAGGTGTTGCTCAGACAATCTTGGTCATCATTACAAGTGGCGGATTGCTTGATACCATTTTATATTATGCTGCAGGATTGGTTGAGCAGCTTCCTCCCGCCATAAATGCAATCGGAATGTTCATTGTCCAATTATTCCTTAACTTCATTGTTCCTTCAGGAAGCGGACAAGCAGCATTGACGATGCCGATCATGGCTCCATTAGCGGATTTAATGGGTGTGACAAGACAAACGGCAGTTTTAGCTTTTCAATTAGGGGATGGGATTTCAAATATGATATTTCCGACTTCTGGAGTGCTATTGGCTGGACTGGCAGTGGCCGGCATATCATTTACGAAATGGGTAAAATGGGTATTTCCCTATCTTTTGATTCAGGTTGCCGTAGCGATTATCTTTTTGATCATTGCTCAAAGCATACAGTATGGCCCTTTTTAATGATCTAAAAAATCTGAATATTAGCACTAAGTATCTAGGAGGCATTTATGATGAAGACAATACAGGAGACAGTTGTGGATGAAGTGATTTCATGGAGACGTCATTTTCATGAAAATCCGGAGCTCTCGTATCAGGAACACCAAACATCCGAATTCATTTATAGGAAATTAAAAACCTTTACAGGATTAGAAGTGACAAGACCTACCGAAACGAGTGTTTTAGCGGTTCTCAAAGGAGCAAAAAAATCACCCCGAAAATCGAATACCATTTCTTTTCGTGCAGATATTGATGCACTCCCGATTGAAGAGGAAGCAGATATTGAATATAAATCAAAAAATCCTGGGGTTATGCATGCATGCGGACATGATGCACATGCTGCGATGTTATTAGGTGCTGCAAAAGTCCTCTCCGGGAAAATAGAAGAGATTAATGGAGAAATTAGGTTCGTTTTCCAACATGCCGAAGAGGTTCTGCCAGGAGGAGCTCAGGAATTGGTGAAAAAAGGGGTCATGGAAGGAGTGGATTATGCATTTGCATTGCATGTTACTCCTTATGAACGAACAGGAACCATATGTTTAAGGGAAGGGGTATTCTGTGCAGCAGCCGATGATTTTGAAATTAAAATCATAGGGCAGGGCGGTCATGCGTCGACTCCGGAATTAACGGTAGATCCGCTTATCATTGGTGCAGAAATAACGACGAATATTCAACATATCGTTTCCAGAAAAATTTCAGCTCTTAGGACACCTGTCATTTCAGTCACCCAATTCCATTCAGGAAGTGCGCTCAATGTCATACCTGAATATGCAGAAATCGGCGGTACCATTCGTTCCTTGGACGCTGATAGCCGAGTGAAAGCTAGGGAGTATCTAGAGCAAATCGTTAAGGGGATTTCAGAAGCGCATGGGGCAAAATGTGAAGTCACTTGGTATTTAGGGTATCCAGCGGTGGTGAATGATAAAGCTGCCGTTGATATTTCAAGAACGGTCATGGAAGGTATTTTTGAGGAAAATAATATCATCCAGGTTGATGATCCTATGTTTGGGACAGAAGATTTTTCGGCTTTTTCCGAAATCGTTCCCTCTTCCATGCAATTTCTAGGCGTCCATGATAATGAATTTGGAAAAGCTTATCCTTTGCACCATCCTAAATTTAAAATCGATGAGAAGGCTTTAGGGTATGGAGTAAGATATTTTGTAGGCATAGCGGATAAATTATGCGGTCATCAAAATAATTGATAAAGCATGGATTAAGAAGAGACATCCCTTTAGGTAAGTAAGGCTTTCGGTTGTCTTTTCTCTCGCTTTTGTCATAGTTAAGCAACTGCTTGAACAGAAAAAGGTCAAAAAGGAATCTCATTTCAAAAAGGTGAATTTCCCACATTTTAAAAAATATCAACCTATTTAGGAGGAATATATATGTTTAATCACGCGATTGTAAGAAAGATTGGAAAAAGTTTTGTAAATGGCTTAACAACATCGGATTTAGGAAACCCGAATTATGAAAAAGCGCTTTTACAACACGAGGCTTATGTAGAAGCATTAAAACAATGCGGTGTGAAAGTGACCGTTCTCGAATCGGATGAGAGGTATCCTGATTCCACGTTTGTAGAAGATACCGCGGTGTTGACGCCAAAATGTGCCCTTGTAACCAATCCTGGAGCAGAAAGCCGGAATGGTGAGATTAATGAAATGAAAGAAGTTTTAAAGGACTTTTACGACACAATCGAATATATTCAATCTCCAGGTATGTTAGATGGCGGGGATGTAATGCAAGTTGAGGATCACTTCTATGTTGGCCTTTCAACCAGAACGAATGAAGCAGGTGCTCTGCAGTTCAAAGATATCATGGGTAAGTATGGTTATGGCACGACCATCATTCCCCTTAAGAAATTCTTTCATTTAAAAACGGGTGTCAATTATCTGGGAGACAATAATTTATTAGTGGCAGGGGAATTCATTAATCATGAGGCTTTTTCTAGCTTTAATCAAATCATCGTAAAAGAGGAAGAAGAATATTCCGGTAACTGCGTCAGAATGAACGACTGCGTTATTGTTCCGAAAGGGTTTGAGGGTACAAAGAAAAAGATTGAAGAATTGGGATACACAGTGATTGAAGTGGAAATGACTGAATTTCAAAAACAAGATGGCGGCCTTAGTTGTCTCTCATTGAGGTTCTAAGATGGTTTCGGAGAAGGCATAGGCTAATAGATAAGATAAGGACGTGATTATATGGGGTATGGACTGGAGAATAATGATCAGCTGCAACGCTCAATGAAAAGACGCCATTTATTTATGCTTTCACTTGGCGGAGTAATTGGTACAGGCCTTTTTTTAAATGCTGGCTATACGATTAACCAAGCGGGGGCAGGAGGAGCCCTGATCGGTTATCTAGCAGGCGGTCTTATTTTGTATATGGTCATGGTCTGCCTTGGCGAGCTAGCCGTTCATATGCCAGTTACAGGATCCTTCCAAAAATATGCTGCCGAATATATTGGGCCTTCCGCTGGTTTCTCTCTAGGATGGATGTATTTCGTTGGCTCAGCCGCAACTGCAGGAGTTGAATTTACGGCAGCAGGAATATTGATGAAACAATGGTTCCCCCATAGTCCTACCTGGATTTGGTGTGCGGTGTTCATAGTGCTTTTATTTACATTGAATGCATTAACGACAAGAGGTTTTGCAGAGGCGGAATATTGGTTCGCTGGAATAAAAATCGTTGCAGTGATTTTGTTTATCTTGATTGGAATCGCTGGTATCTTTGGTTTTGTCTCTTTATCTGATCGTCCAACCCCATTCTTCGAGAATTTGGCACCTTCTGGTCTATTTCCAGCTGGCGGCATTACAATTATCTTTGTGACAATGATGAATGTAATATTTTCTTATCAAGGCTCAGAACTTATAGGAATAGCGGCAGGTGAAAGTGAAAAACCTGAAGAAAACATTCCTAAAGCCATTCGAAACATACTATTTAGAATCATTGTTTTTTACATTTCATCCATTATCATCCTTTCCGCCATATTCCCTTCTTCGGAATTAGGTTTATTGGAAAGTCCTTTTGTAACTTTGATGAAGATAGCGGGGATTCCTTATGCGGCAGGTATCATGAATTTCATTATATTAACAGCCATTCTTTCAGTGGGGAATTCATGTCTTTATGCATCTACAAGGTTGCTTTGGTCGATGGCCCATGATGGGATGGCACCAAAAGTGTTTGGTCTATTGTCCAAAAGGAAAGTGCCCTTGAATGCCCTTCTTTTTACAATCTGCTTTTCGCTTCTCTCGTTATTGACTAGCTTCATTGCGGCGGATACTGTGTTCGTGATACTAATGTCCATAGCGGGTATCTCCGTCACGATTTCATGGATGGGAATTGCTTTATCGCAATATATGTTTAGAAAGAAATTTATTAAAGCGGGTGGCAAAACGGAAGACTTACAATACATAGTACCGTTTTACCCATTCGTCCCGTTGTTTTGTTTAGGCTTTTGTTCGCTGATTCTAGTATTCCTTGCCTTTGACCCCACTCAAAGAGTTGGACTGTTTTATGGAATAGGATTTTTGGTAGCCTGTATATTATTCTATAAATTTAAATTGGCTAAGAAAGCAGAGTCGAACACGAACTTGGAAAATGAAAAAATATTGTAATAGAGTCCCTATATTGATTGTCCGTTCGTATAAAAGGTTAGCCAGAGTTATTACTGGTTAACCTTTTTTTAATCTTGTAGCTGCGGTCACTTGAATGATTACTTGGGAGGGGAATACTGACATTTTGGCGAAATAGATGGAATATCATATTACGAACATAGGAAGGAGGAATGGGAATTTCTGATAACAAAGTGACTAATAACATCACAACGAGTATAGAGGGGGGATCTCGTCATGTACCGTACCCTTGACGGGCAGCGGGACCTTGTTTTTTCTGAGCACTGGCTGGATGGGGGGACCGAGTGGATGGCAAACGGAAAATCGGGCGTTTAATTTTAAGTCTGACGGCGTATGGCATTATTGCATGCCGTGCACAGATGAAAACCAAGGTGAATTTTATGGCCAAGAATCTTGGGGGAAAGCTGTTTATCAAGAAATAACCGTACCCGGGAAGATTGTCTTAACGGACATGTTTGCAGATGAAGAAGGCAATGCAGCCGACGGTATGCCAGTTATACTGGTAACGTTGACGTTTGTTGAACACGAGGGTAAGACAAAACCCATCATGCGTTCTGGATTCGTTTCAGTCGAGGGGCTGGTATAGTCCAAGGATGTGCCTCGCAATTTTACCGCCTCGACGACCTTCTGGATAAGCTTCAGGAGCTGTGGTAAAAAGGTATGGGTGCTATTTAACAACTCGTGTCATTGCACTTAACATATGCGAATCTTACTTAAGCAGGATCGCTTTTTTCTTATGCAGCTAAGGACAATGAAGCATGTGGAGAGAAGGAAAAGAAAACTATACAATTAAAAATGGGGGAAGTAATGAAAATCAATCACATAAATTTAACTGTTAATAATGTTACAGCTTCACGTGACTTTTTAGAAACATACTTTGGATTGACATGTGCAGGAAGTAGGGGAGATGGGTTCGCTGCAATGAAAGATGATGATGGTTCCATATTGACTCTGATGAAAGGAAGCAATGTACAATACCCCAAAACTTTTCATGTTGGATTCATTCAAGAAAATGAAGAACAAGTTAACAGGATCAATCAGAGGTTGAAGGAGGATGGATTCAAGGTAAAACCTCCACAACACATACACAGATATACTTTCTACGTGGAAGCACCCGGAGGATTTAACGTTGAAGTACTGTGTTAAAAGTATAAGGAGATGAAATGCCGTTTTCTAAAGATGAATTAGGTGGAAAACTGAAAAAGATGGTAGTGAAAGTGCTAAAAATACTGGATTTACACAAAATATTTCTGCAATGGAAATGCAAGAATTTATTCAAAATCAATTGATGGAAAAAATGAAAATACCTACATTCATTGCAATCTAGGGAAGCTCCAAAGTTGGAGCGATGGATGTAGGCATGCTCTAGAAATCCACCATGGATCTCTGAGATACTTGATTTTAAAAAGATCTTCTATGTAGTTGTATATATATGGTTTGATAATAACGAAAAAGCTGACTGCAGGAGCCCGTTCAAAACGGCTCCTGTTATCAGCTTTTCTTTTTTACCATGGGCTCCAATTCGATAATGGGACTGCACGCCGAAATCAAACATGTATGTTTAGCTGTTTGCGGAGACGTTGCATTTCTGAATTGAAATAGGCTTTGCTGTAATCACATCCGACAATTGCTACGATATTGCCGTCATCATCAATGATTGGCGCAAAGCTTGTTTTCCACTCTCCGTACCTGTCTTCGTATATGGGAGTAACACCCGCTTTACCATTAAACGCCTGGTAAGCGACATTGACCATTTCCGGGGGACCCATATATTCTTCCCCCGGTTCAATTACAAAGCCTTTGTCTGCAACAAGGTGAATCAGACGTCCATCCTCCGACATGATAAATATAAAGACCCATTCAATTACGCCTTCCTTTTCTTGAATCATGGTAAGTTTTTGTTTTAATTTCTGGGAATAGGAAGTTTGCCGGTTCATATTTTTTTGTAGACTGATAACCTCTTCAGCTGGAATGATAGCTGCGGTTACAACGGCAACGGATCGAAGCCGCTGGTTTATTTGTTCTTCTAAAATGGCCCGTTTATCCACTGGTGAAAAGCTTGCCTCTTCCATTTTATTTCGTAATTTTTTATATTTCCTGCTCATCGTCGGCTGGCTGACTTCCAATACCTTTGCCGCCAGTTTCAATGATTTATATTGTTCCATCGCCATGTTGATGAGTTGTTCTTCCACAAGGTCAACAGCTTCCTGCAAAGGCATTAGGAAATCGATGACAGGTAGTGAAAGAGGTTTGGGCCCTTTAAATGGAAGCACCTCTTTAACCAAAGCAACATCCACTTCCGGCATTCCGCTAGTAATCACAAGTCTTTCAACTGTATTTTCAAGTTCGCGCACGTTACCGGGCCATTGATAGATGCAAAGCAAGTCGATTGCATCCGGGGTGAACGCTACCTTTCGATTGTACAGTGTATTGTACTTTTGTAAAAAAAACTGAACCAGGTGGGGAATCTCATCCACACGATTTCTTAACGGCGGAAGATGGATAGGCACGACATGAAGACGATAATATAAGTCTTCTCGGAATTCACCTTTTTTCACCATTTTTTCGAGCGATTTATTTGTTGCGGCAATCACTTGAATGTCAACAGGGTGTGAGGTCGTACTTCCAATTGGTGTGACAACTCGTTCCTGAAGGACACGAAGTAGTTTTACCTGTACGTTAAGCGGTAACTCGCCCACTTCATCCAAAAATAAGATACCTTTATGGGCCAGTGTGAATTTTCCCTTGGCGCCTTCTTTCCGTGCGCTGGTAAAAGCCCCTTCTACATAGCCAAACAGTTCGCTTTCAATCAGGTTTTCCGGAATGGCGCCGCAATTGACAGGTATAAATGGTCCGTCGCTTCTATTACCCATATTATGTATGGCCCTGGCGGCTATTTCCTTTCCTACACCGGATTCCCCCAATAAAAGGACGGTTGCGCTGACATCACATACCATTTGCATTTTATGAAGAACATCAAGCATCGGTTTACTGCGGATCACAAATGGAAAAGTTGGCTTTTTCGATTCCGTTAATGGTCCCGATTGCCCCCTTGATGTATCTGGATATGAGTCTTTAATTTCTTTGTAAGCCCAGACCCATGCCCCGGATTCAATTGGGTATGCCGTCATCAGCAGCTCATGACCCTGCCATGAGGACTGCATGATAGATCTTTTCTCATTTTTGCCCATTATCTCTTCTGCCAAGCTTGTGGAAAATAAATCTTGTTCAACATCCTTGATGGAACCACCGACATTAGCGGATTTGATTGTATGGAATAAGGTTTTCCCTGTTCCGGTCGATTTCATGACGGTGCCATTTTTATCTGTCACAATAAGCTGATCGTAAATAGACAAGAGTGCAGAGGTGAAGTGATCCATTTATGTCTACCTGCCTTTCATTTAACTTCCTAGTTTCATATTACAGAAATTTCACAATTGTTCAATAGTTTCAAAAATGAATATTCTTCCTATTGAAAACCCTGTTAGCATAGTGCTTTCTGATTGGCATGGTTATTGCAATAAGTAAAGAGAAGGGACTAGAAAGCATGATTGCAAAGGAGGGAGAAGCGATTTTGAATAAAGAGAATCAGTTCCAACAGAATATCAATTCTGAAGATCCCTTTATTAAAAATCTATATTCAGATTTGAATGAGCGGATCAATGCGTATGAGCAGGAAGATGCCGTGAAAATCGAAAAAATGAAATGGAGTGATGCGACAGGTTCTATTTTTTTCATGATTTTAATCATCGCCTACCTAATCTATTCATTTGTCTAAAATGTTGTCTAGGTCACGAAGAACAATGACAGCCTCATTCCAAGCCATACAATCATTATTTTAATAGTTGGGAGAGAAGCGTGTGAGCAAAGAGAAATCCTCCATTTCAAAGGATGTGGCCTTTGGGTTCTTACCGGCAAGTAAAAACGACCGGATTTTTAACCTACGGGATTTAATTTTAGTTCAAGTTGTTATTGGCCTCTCATCTTTTGGGCTGTTGACTGGCGGATATACAGGTACAATGCTTGACGCGAAGCAGTCACTTGCAGCGATTTTATTCGGTAACGCCTTCCCTATGCTGTTGATTGTTCCCATTACCCTTTATTTTGCGCGTTATGGCATAGACACTTTTGTAGGGTTTCGAAGTTCACTTGGTTATTTAGGATCCAATATCTTTTTCTTTGTTTTTCTTATTTTGACCCTCGGCTACATTTCCATTGCGCTCTTTATGTCCGGCCAGGCGTTGGCAGAGGCTGCTAATTGGCTGGGGATGCCCGCAATTTTTTCAAGCCAAGCAATGGGGGCGCCGTTTTTCTCGATATTACTCTTTATCTGTGCATTTCTTGTAACCGTGAGGGGACCGGTAGCGATTCAAAAATATACCGCAGTGGCCGTGCCGGTTTTTATGGTTCTCATGTTTGGCCTTCTCGCAACTGTCTTGTTTGGACAGGGATTCACGAAAGTTGCCCATATACTTCCTTCTGAACCCTTTGAAACGACTTCTCGTTCATTCGCGACAGCCCTGGAATTAAATATCGGTCTCGGCTTTTCCTGGCTTCCGTATCTTGGCCAATACAGCCGTTTGTCCAAAACAGAAGGAGGCGCATTTAAAGCGGGATTCTACAGCTATGGAATCATCGTCTGTATCGCTGCTTTAGTTGGGGCCCTTGCTGCATTAGTCGCTGGTTCACTTAATCCTTCTGACTGGATGTTTTCCATCGCAGGAAGTTGGGGAGGCTTCATTGGCTTGATTTTACTTTCGGTAGGGAATGTCGGTGCAGCCATTTTCCTTATGTACTCACAAGCTGTCAGCTTTAAAACTGTATTCCCGAAAAAATCATGGATGATTGCGATGGGAACGACCGTACCGACTATATTCTTACTTCTAAGCTCAACGTTCTACGATGCATTTGGCTCATTCATTGCTGTCATTTCCTTCATTATGGCTGTACTTGGCGGCATTGTCGTGGCAGATTACTTTTTTGTAAAGCGCCAACGCATTTCAATAAGGGATTTGTATGACACACAAGGCTCTTATACTTATTGGAAAGGCATTAACCCGTCTGCCGTTCTCACGGTGGTCATTGGAACGATCGTTTACTGGGCACTCTATAATCCATTGACTTTTGAAGCAAGTGACTTTTTCCTTTATACAGCTGCCGGAATTCCAACATACTTTGTCGCTTTAGTCACCTACTATGTTTCATCTAAATACATTTTCCGTTATGAAGTTGACATGGTGCGTCCATCCGTGGAATTAAAGGAAGCTAAGTAGAAAAAAACTCACTTTAAAGAATCTAGGGAACGAGAGGAGATTGTTCAATGTTTACACAAAGTTTAGATTTCAAAACAACAGATTTAGATACATTCCCATTTCCATTCACTTCAGGTAACTATCGTTATTCAAACGACTTGAAAAAACTCTCAAACGTTAACTGTATTGAAGTTACACCAGAATACAAACTCCAAGTGGAAACGAAGCGTCGTCTCCTTGAAGAACAGCCGCATATAAGGTTTCAATCTTTTTCACACACAATGGAAATGCAATGGGAAGTGTTGGAAATGCTGATTGACATGGCAGCTGATCGCTATCCGGAGCATTTCGAGGTCATTAAAGATGGGGACAAATGGACTTTCAAGAACCACATTTTCGGGGAAACCGATTCATTCGTATATGGCGATGCCAGCACGCTTCCAAATGAGCCGCTTGACTATATAGGCCGCCATTTCCATAATGATTTTGTTTTAATGGTTCATCGCGATAGTAATTTCTATTTGGAAGTGGGTCAAGTTTCATACGCTGCACTCTTCTCGGCTAACTGGAATAAAGGGATGTCCTTTGATGAGATACATGCACCTGTTCCATTCGTATCACGGAAAGGAGATGAACTCGCAGATCGCGTTCGTAAGTTTTTATTATCCATCGAGCCAGGAAAGCCATGGACACGCATCAATTGGAACCTGATGGCGGACCGTTGGGATGTTAACTATGAAACGATGGATGTCTGGGGACCGCAACGTTCTGAAATAACTCAGGAAAATGCAGGTAAACTTGTTCGTTTGCGTGTTGAAGAACAAAAATTTTATCGCATGCCACGAAGTAACGCCATTCTATTCGTATTGAATACTCAATTCCTGCCGCTAGAGGATTTGACATTGCGCCAGGAGTGGTTTGATCTGACTTATAGCGTACTGCAGGATATTCCCGGACCAATGGCTGAATACAAAGGAATTGCCCCATTCCTACCACAATCGGTCGAATATTTGAGGAGTATCGATGAAAAGAAAAAAGCGAAAATAAACAATAAGTAGGAGGATAGGGCCTTGTACAATAGTCCAGTATTGTTTGATAAATCCATTACGATCGTAAACAAATTTACCCCTCGGAATGAACGAAGAAAGTTTGTCGTCATTTCCGATCAAGCCGGATATGATCAGGCGAAAAGTTTCACTTCTGAAATTGCAGGTACAGTGCCTATTGAATGTCTATCCATTAACGGAATGGAAGATAAAGAGGAGATTAAGAGAGTCATCCTGTCACAAAGGATGGGCACCCAATTTTATATTGCAGCTGCATGGAACAATGCCGTGATGATCTTCTCGCTCGGAGTGGAGGCTGGTCTATCTGAAGCTGAAATCCAGACGGTGATTATCGGGCCTAAACGACGTTACGTATATTGCATGAAATGTTTCGAAGTGTCGGAAGTCGAAGAAGAAGCAGAAATTGCAGAATGTGACCATTGCAAAGCCAGTCTTGAAATAGGTCCTTTTTATTCAATCGTACGGGAAGGTTATATTGGTTACCCATACATCCCGATCGGAAAAGAAGAAGTAGGGAGCTGATCATCATGCGGGTAGTAGGAAATATTCAAATGAAAGTAAACAAGATCATTCAAGAAACTCCATTCGTGAAACAGTTCGAGTTGATTCCAGTTGATGGAAAGCCGTTGCCTGCATTTACAGGCGGTTCGCATTTGACCACTTACATGCCGGCTGGAGATAAGATTTTCGAGAGAGAGTACTCCCTTATCAGCAACCCAAGGGACCGCAATAAATATGCGATTTCCATTCGGCGTGATGAGGCATCACGCGGAGGTTCGGCTTTCTGGCATGATCAAGTAAAGATAGATTCCAGGTTGGAAGTCAGTTTTCCTAAAAATAACTTCCCTCTCAGCTTTCGAGCTAAGCATCATGCTTTTTATGCAGCTGGAATCGGCATAACCCCATTTCTGGCAATGATGGAAGACATGGCCGCCGAAGGGCAAACCTTCGAACTCCATTATGCTGCACGCACTCCGGAGTTATGTGCTTTTTATGATCTGCTGAAAGCCAAATACAATGATCAATGCACCTTTTATTTTTCGCAGGCAGAAGACAAACGCAGAATGATGCCCGAGACGATGATGGATCATCGCATTGGCACGCACGTCTATTTTTGCGGACCAATCGAGATGGTGCAAGAGTATCGAAAAGCTGCCAGTTCCTATGGTTATCCGGAACATGCGATCCACTTCGAATTATTTGCGGCAAAAAATGATGGGGCGAGAGATCCTTTCATCGTCGACCTTACAGACAGCGATCGGTCCATCCGCGTTCAGGAGGGTGAAACACTGCTTGATGCGCTTTTAAGGGAAGGAATCGATGCACCTTATTCTTGTAAAGTAGGCGGGTGCGGAAGTTGTGAGGTGGATGTTTCAGAAGGTGAAGTGGATCACCGTGATTTCTTCCTTAGCGAAGAAAACCGTCAAACACGGAAATCAATCCTGACATGCTGCTCACGTGCGAAGGACGACAGACTGGTCTTAAAACTGTAACGATTAAATCCCGTACAGATTATAAAAAAATAATGAAAACCGGAGGAATGAAACATGACAATATTAGAAACGGCAGTATTAGAGCTTAAAAATTACATCGACGGTAAGTGGCAGACCTCATCTTCAAATGAAGTAATCCCGGTAATCAATCCTGCAACACAGGAAATCATCGCAAAAGCTCCGCGTGCCACCAAAGAAGATACAGAAAGGGCAATCTCAGTAGCGAAGGCAGCCTTTGAAAGTGGAATCTGGTCAGGCCTAACAGCACAGGAGCGTGCTTCCTACCTATATAAAATCGCTGATAAAATTGATGAACGTGCCGAAGAGTTAACGATTCTTGAAACAATGGACAACGGGAAACTTAAAGCAGAGGCAGGTTTCGATATTGCTGATGCCGCCGCGTGTTTCCGTTACTACGCTGGTTTGGTCCTTCATCCAGAAGGGGAAACGTATCAAGTTCCTTCACCCGTGCAAGCGATGGTTGTTCGTGAGCCAGTAGGTGTAGCCGGTTTGATTGTACCTTGGAATTTCCCACTTCTAATGAGTGTCTGGAAAATCGCACCGGCGCTTGCGGCAGGAAACACCATTGTATATAAACCGGCTGAAGTAACACCTGTAACAGCAATGAAATTATTCGAAATCCTGGAGGAAGCAGGCATCCCGAAAGGTGTGGCTAATATGGTGATGGGCCGCGGCACCGTTGTCGGTCAAACCATCGCGGAAAGCAACGATGTTGACATTGTTTCATTTACAGGAAGTACGGATGTTGGCCGCTCCATCATGAAGGCGGCAGCGGGCAACTTAAAGAAAATTTCCCTTGAGCTTGGCGGTAAATCACCTAACATCGTTTTTGCAGATGCAGATTTAGAGACAGCCGTCGATTATGGATTATTTGGCATCTTCTTCGGTGCCGGTCAAGTTTGTTCATCAGGCAGCCGAATTCTAGTTGAAGAAAGTATTTATGATGAATATGTAAAACGCTATGTTGAACGCGCAAATAAAATTAAAGTTGGACCTGGACTTGCAGAAGACAGCAACATGGGGGCCATTGTCAGCGAAGCGCAAATGAATAGCATTTTGAACTATATTGAAATCGGCAAACAGGAAGGTGCGACACTTGCGGCAGGCGGGTACCGTCTTGTTGATGACGGTCTTGACAAAGGGTACTTCATTGCACCGACTGTCTTCACCGATGTAACACCTGACATGCGCATCGTACAAGAGGAGATCTTCGGTCCAGTCGTTGTCATTCAAAAGTTCAAAGATGAAGAAGAAGCTATTAAACTGGCAAATGATACAGACTACGGACTTGCAGGCGGCGTCTTCACGAACGATGGAGCAAAAGGATTGCGTGTGATCAAGAAGGTACGGGCAGGCATCACATGGGTAAATGATTATCATCCAACATATGTCGAGGCACCATGGGGCGGTTACAAACAGAGCGGGATTGGACGCAGTTTAGGAAAATACGGCTTGGACGAATACCAGGAAATTAAACAAATCAACATCAATCTCGATGTAAAACCCGTCGGCTGGTTTCCAAAATAATCATATGATTAGAGAGGAGACAAACTACTTACCATAATTTAACCAAAGGGGTCCGGAAGTAAAAAATATCGCCCCCTTATGGAATTTCCTTTGAAATTTTGTCCAAGGTTAATCAATGGCAGGTTCGCTGGCTAAAGTAATCATTTCAAGTTGATCTCGGAATAGAATCATGTTTAAAAAGCATACACATCACCTTAAGCTTTAAACCTACTAAAAGAGTTCTATCAAAGTTGTTTGGAACGGAAGGTATGAAACTCCTGCTGGAAAAGCGCGTCCAAGGGAGACAACGCATGCGCAAAGGGCGCCCCGAAGAGGCTCCCGGACCGCCCGCGGAAAGCGAGTGCCTGGAGAGGAAATCAGATCAGATTTTACTAACCTTCAAAAAAGTTCCGGTTGATTTCAGAAATCCAGTAAGGTTGCATTACTAATAAAAAAGTAAAAAATCATGTAGTATAACCAAATTTTTTAAAAACCAAGGGTCAGAGTGAGAGCATTCGGCCCGGTCAGACAATAAATTAATTCAAGAAAAGTCAGTTCACTTAGATTTTTTCTAAAAAACATTCCAGTTGATTGGAACGGAAGGTACGAGACTCCTGCGGGAAAAGCGCGTCCAAGGGAGACCCCGCAGGCACAAAGGTGCCGAGGAGGCTCCCGGACCGCCCGCGGAAAGCGAGTGCCTGGAGAGGAAATCAACGTTCAATTTGTCTACAATCTGAAACCTAATCCAAATACGGATTAGGTTTTTTCAAACTGTCGAGAAACTTTTTAAAACACTTAACAAATAGTTCTTAACCCTTAAAGTATCTGAAATTAAACAATCTTAAGGTATGAGCCATTTCGCAGGCGTTTTTATTATGCAACAAAAGGACAAGTTTTCCTGTGATGAGTGAAAATGGATTTGAGCATAAAAAACACCATTGATATGATAAAAGTAACATACCATTGCCCATTTATCGTTTTAATCAGAAATAGGGCAATGAGATTGAATCGTTTTACCGGTGCAGCATTTATTCTTGGTGTCGTTGATTGTCGTACATAGTATCATTAAAAAGAAAAAGGGAAAAACATTACATAATGCTCACACAATATAATTTAATAAGTTCATTGTCTTCTTTAATTGAATAGACTTGGAAGCCGACAGGACCTTCAAAAAGTCTTCAATCAAGGAGGAAGCGTTCTATCAAATAGTAAAGACCAGCCAGGGAGTGGATATTGATGACTAAGTTTTATTCGGATATGACAGTGGAGGAAGCAATATCTTGTTTCCCGATAGGAAGCACTGAAGTGGAAGTTTTGGATGATTCAGAGGATTTCATCGGATTTTTGACAATAGAGGCTTTATCAGCGGCAGTGCAGCAGAGTGATTTAACGAAGCCCATTTCTCATTTCATTACGGTTAATGCACCGCTGCAAAATTTACGGAATTACTCAATACCATATGATCAATTTCAAGCATTCTTTGAGAGTGATTTATGCAGGGTTGTTTTTAATGCTCTGTATGATGGCGTGTATATCACGGATGGTGATGGAACGACATTATTTATCAATCAAGCCTATCAACGAATTACTGGAATAAGAGAAGAGGAAATCATCGGAAAACCGATGAGTTATTTAATTGAGAAAGGTATGATATCCGTTTCAGCTTCATTGGATTCCATTCGAACGAAGAATCAAGTTACTTTGACACAAAGAATTCGAAATGGAAGAAAGATTATCGTATCGGCCACACCTATTCTATCGCCACAAAATGAAGTCATATTTGTCATAAATAGTGTCAGGGATATTACTGAATTAATCCGGATGAAGTATACGATTGACAGCCAAAAGTTATCTTTCCAACCTATTTCTCAATTATTGCCTGGCTCGGAACAGGTGAATTTACAGGAAATAATCATTGGTCCTTCTACAACTCCTTTATTCAAACTGGCTGATAAAGTGGCTAAAACGGATGCGAAGATCTTGTTACAGGGGGAAACGGGAGTAGGGAAGAGTTTAATCGCCAAGTACATACATGCCAAAAGCTCCAGAAAGGAAAAAATTTTCCTTGAATTAAATTGCGGAGCCATTCCAGCGAACTTGGTGGAATCTGAACTTTTTGGATATGAACCAGGGGCATTTACCGGATCCCTTAAGAATGGAAAAATGGGGATTTTTGAAAAAGTGAATGGTGGCACGTTATTTTTGGACGAAATTGGGGATTTACCTTTAGAGTTACAGGTGAAACTTTTGAAAGTAGTAGAAGAAAACAAGTTTATGAGAGTGGGTTCTACCGAAATGAAAGAAGTGGATGTCAGGTTAATTACAGCCACCCATCGCGATCTAGCCTCCCTCGTGCAAGAAGGATCCTTCCGCGAAGATCTTTATTACCGGCTTAATATCGTTTCCTTTGAAGTCCCTCCTTTACGCCAGAGAAAGGAAGAAACGATCCCGCTTTTAGAAATGTATTTGAAAAAATTCAATGAAAAATATAATGAGAATAAAAAGATGACACCGGAATGCTATGAATGGCTGACGAACTATTCGTGGCCTGGCAATATACGTGAGCTTGCGAGTCTTGCAGAGCGGCTGGTCGTCACGACTTATGATGATACGATTGATTTACCTAATTTACCATCTTTCATCCAGCCGGTCTTATCAAGAAAAACGACAACACATTCTTTGAAGGAAGCCGTTTCCGAGCTGGAGCGTTCACTCATATTGAATGCGATGAAAAAATATGGGACTACAAGGGCCGCTGCCAACTCTTTGGATATCAGTCAAAGCGCTTTGGTGCAAAAAATGAAAAAATTTCACATGCGATTAGAAAACGAATCGAATTAGTTTATTTGATTTGATTTCTACTCATTATTGATCCGGTAACACATGAAAAAAAGGGTTTCTCCCTTATGAATTAAGCGTTTTCACTTTGGCATGATTCCTGCATTAGTAAAAACATGAAAGGGGAGATAACCATGAATATTTCTATATTTTCTATGGCTAACAAATTGGTGACAGGAGCAGACTCTTTACAGCAGCTGACTGATGAGGCTACGCGATTAGGGATGAGGAATCCGTTGATCGTTACAGATAAAGTTTTAGTGGGTGCCGGGGTTGTACAAAGGGTTGAGGATTTACTTTCATCAGCATACGGTATATTCTCGGATGTGAATCCAGAACCGGAAATTGAAATCGTTGAGAATTGTGTACGGACAATCAAGGACGGAAAACATGATGGACTGATTGCGGTAGGCGGTGGAAGTGCGATTGATATTGCAAAAGCCTCTTCCGTCATGGCTACGAATTCAGGCAGCATCGAGACCTATTTCGGTACGAACTTGATTGAAGTTCCAGGTCTCCCTTTAATAGCGATACCCACGACGGCAGGGACCGGGTCAGAAGTGACGAATATTTCGATTTTATCGGACAAAAAAGAACAGGTAAAGAAGGGAATCGTAAGTCCGTACCTTTTACCGGATGTAGCGATTGTATCACCCGTCATGACGCTAACTTGCCCGCCAAGTGTGACTGCTGCGAGTGGAGTGGATGCACTTGTTCATGCGGTCGAGGCCTATATTTCCAAATTTGCTTCGCCCGTTACAGATGCATTGGCAATTGGGGCCATGAAGTTAATCGCAAAAAATTTACCTAAGGCTTATGCTGCGCCAGATAATCTGGAAGCTCGGGAAGCGATGATCACTGGAAGCCTAATGGCAGGGTTAGCTTTTGGCAATGCAGGTGTTGGAGCTGTTCATGCCTTAGCTTATCCGCTTGGAGGCCGCTTCCATTTATCACATGGAGTCAGCAATTCATTATTACTGCCATTTGTCATGAAGTGGAATAAAATTGCCTGTTTGGAAAGGTTTCGCGACATTGCTGAAGCACTTGGAGAGAAAGTCAATCATTTAAATGATGATGAGGCAGCGGATAAAGCGATAGAAGCGATGACCAGAATTTGTCGCTATGTTGATATACCAGAGTCACTAAGTGAATTTGAGATTCCTGAATCGGCTTTAAGTGAAATGGCTGCCGAGGCCATCAAACAAGTCCGTTTACTTCGCAATAATCCCCGTGCATTAAACGTCCGGGATATCGAAAAAATTTACCGTTCAGCCTATGGCTTTTAAGTGGAGGAAACATTATGAAATGGAAAAACCGTCGCTATGGAGAAGAGACATCGTATATACCTGCGGGACCTTTTAAAATTAGACTGCCATTTGTCCATTATCGTTTTGAGTGGCCTGACTATGTTCAAGGGTTATTGATGTGTGCAGTTGATCTTGGAGCGATTACACTGCTTGCAGATCATCTTGGTATGCCTTTTGATGTGGCTCTAGCCGTCGTTGTCTTGAATGGATTATTATACTTGGCGCATCATTTACTCGGGGACCCGGTTATACCAGGTTGGATTACACCTGCGGTTCCATTGCTTGTATTGTTCGTCGGGCAATTTCCGGAGGGGCCTGATCGGGTCTATGCACTCGTTGCGTTTCAATTAACATTAGGTATTTTATCGATATTGCTAGGAATGACCGGACTTGCCAGTAAGGTCGTGCGACTAGTGCCGAATGCAATCAAATCAGGCATTATTTTAGGGGCGGGTATTGGTGCTGTCGTTTCCATTTTTGAAGTGGGTGGAAAGTTTGATTTATTTCCTTATACAATTAGCATTTGTATCGGCTTTGCTTTTTATCTGCTTTTTTCGAAAAGTTTTGGAAAATTGAAAATGCGAAATAAAGTTTGGGTATTCATAGGGAATTTAGGGATATTGCCGGCAATTTTGCTCGCGGTCTTTGTAGCCCCAATTTTTGGAGAAGCAAAATGGCCTGATATCCAATGGGGATTCAGCAGTCCGGATTTTGCTACGCTATGGTCAGACTATACTGTTTTCGGTTTAGGTTTTCCTGCCTTGACCTTCTTTTTAAGTGCGATTCCAGCTGTTTTTGCTACTTATTTAGTCGTATTCGGAGATGTGCTCAAAACAAAAGCGCTGCTTTCTGAATCCGATGAGGTCAGGGAAGATGAAAAGGTGGACTACAATCCAAACAGAGCCCATTTAATTTTTGGCGGCCGAAATGTGATCATGAGTTTTATCGGACCTGATATAACAATGTGCGGTCCGTTGTGGGCAGCCATGCAGGTCGTGGTTGTGGAACGGTTCAAGAATGGCAAGAAAGCCATGAATTCTTTCTTCGGCGGTGCCGGCTCGTTCCGTTGGGGTACGAATACAGGGTTATTCTTATTGCCGGTAGTCAGCCTGGTGGAACCCATTCTCGGTGTCGCCTTGGCCTTGACGCTTTTGGTTCAAGGATATGTTAGCGTACGCGTAGGCGTGATGCAGGCGAAGAGCCAACGCGACCTCGGAATTGCAGGTGTCGTTGCTGCCATCCTTGTTATAAAAGGTGCTGGCATGGCGTTTGCTGCAGGCATTCTATTATGTGCCCTATTATATGGCAAGGACTTTTTCAAAGGAGAGAATGATAAGACTTTTACAGATCATGGAGAAGAAGAGGAGAGTAAAGCATCATGAAAAAAGTAGTGGAAAAATGGCCAATTTATATTAATGGCGCACCTATTCATACAGAAAGTCACTTTGTAGTGGAAAATCCAGCAACATTGGAGCATGTGGGCTATGTTCCGGACGCTAACGAAAAAGAGGCAAAGGCTGCTGTGGATGCAGCTCAAGCTGCTTTTCTGACTTGGTCGAAAACGAGTGCATACCATAGGGCGGAATTACTTGAGAAATGGTATACCATCATTGAGAACAGGCTGGATGAAATCGCAACGATCATGACCCTGGAACAAGGAAAGCCATTGGCAGAGGCAAAAGGTGAAATGAAGTACGCCTCAAGTTTCGTGAAATGGTACGCTGAAGAAGCAAAGCGCAACTATGGGGAAATCATACCAGCCTCCGTTGCATCAAAGCGTATTTTAGTGCAAAAGCAGGCAGTCGGTGTCATTGCTGCCATTACCCCGTGGAATTTTCCTGCTGCCATGATCACGAGAAAAGTGGCGCCAGCTCTTGCTGCGGGATGTACCGTGGTCATAAAACCCGCGGAACAAACGCCTTTGACCGCTTTGCTATTGGTTGAAAGTGCTCATGAAGCGGGCATTCCGGCTGGTGTGATAAATATTGTAACTACACAAAAACCGGGAGATGTATCAGACGTGTGGATGAATGATTCACGTGTTAAGAAGATCACATTTACCGGCTCCACTCCAGTAGGGAAACATTTAATGAAAAAGGCGGCAGAAACAGTGAAAAAAGTCTCGCTTGAACTCGGTGGATTGGCTCCGTTCATCATTGCTGAGGATGCGAATATCGAAGAAGCAGTAAATGGTTTGATTCAATCGAAATTCAGGAATGCTGGACAAACATGTATTTGTGCGAACAGGATATTCGTCCATGAGACAATTGAACAGCCGTTTTTACAAGCTTTCGAACAAGCTGTTTTAGCTTTGAAGGTTGGAAATGGAATGGAAGGAGCCGATCTTGGTCCATTGATAGATGGAGCTGCAGTTAAAAAGGTTCGGCTTCAGTTGGAGGATGCTGCAAGTAAGGGCGCCATCCTCCATAACACCTCAAGAGTCGATGAAAAACAAGGCCATTTCATAGCACCAGCCATACTTTCCAATGTAACGGATGATATGCTGTGCATGCAGGAAGAAACGTTTGGGCCAATTGCGCCAGTCAGTACATTCAAAACCGATCAAGAAGCGATAGATCGAGCCAATAACACGAATTTTGGCTTGGCAGCTTATGTGTATACCGAGTCACTTAATAAGGCGGTTGCCTACTCGGAAGCACTTGAATATGGGATTGTCGGTATTAATGACAGTGCCCCATCCACTGCACAAGCGCCATTTGGAGGCATGAAGGAAAGCGGTATAGGCAGGGAAGGCGGACACTACGGCATGGATGAATATTTAGAAGTGAAGTATGTCTCCATGCAGCTTGGCAAGTAAAAAAACAGAAGGGTCCGCCATGATTCTTAAGGCAAAAAAAGAGTGGAAGGCACATCAATTATCGATGTGCCTTCCACTCTTTTTCAATGGTTAAAATGCAATTTTACGTCCCTTCAGATAGGAAGGAGGAAAGGTCATGTTTCCAAGGATGACATCGAAGTCAGCACCGGTAGCCATGGGAACGTTACTTGTATGACCATGGAAAGTCTCATTTGCAAGTAATGCAAAGGCCACCGCTTCTTTCGCTTCAGAAGAGTATCCCAACTCTTCTTGAGTCAAAACTCGAATAGAATTTCCAAGCAGTGATTGAATCATGTTTAATAACGTTTTGTTATAGCTGCCACCGCCGCCAATGATCACTTCTTCAATACTGGTTTTTGGAAAGATGAAATTTCGATAGTTTTCCACAATGGACTTTGCTGTAAACATCGTTACTGTTGCCAAAATATCTTGGTTTGGAAGCGATTCAAACATCTTTAATAGTTTTACTACATATTGCTTTCCAAACAATTCCCTGCCGGTTGATTTAGGTGGAGGGCTCATAATATAAGGATGACTGATACAATAAGATAAAAGTTCGTCATTGATTTGTCCTTGTTTAGCTATGTTTCCACCTTCGTCATAGCTTATATTGAACAATTGGCGGCATACTTCATCAATGATCATATTCCCAGGCCCTGTATCAAAAGCGTACATGTCATCCAAAGATGCTTGCTTGGGTAAGACGGTTACATTTCCAATGCCACCTATGTTTTGAAGTAATCGTCCCTTTGCTTCACTTCTATAAAGAATGTATTCGGTAAAAGGAACAAGAGGAGCTCCTTGTCCACCAGCAGCCATGTCCATCGTCCGGAAATTAGAGATTACAAGTGTGTTTGTATCGTGAGCAATTACTGCAGCTTCCCCAATTTGCAAAGTGGAGGGTATATAATTTTGTTCTTTTAAAGGCTGGTGGTAAATGGTTTGTCCATGGGATCCAATAAGATCAAGTTTATTAATGGGAAGTCCAGCTTTATGACAAACTTCCTTTACGGCATTGGCAAATAATTTCCCTAATTTAAAATTCAAACTGCATATTAACTGCACATTGGATGTATCTGCAGATAAAGACTGCATAATTTCTTTTTCAATTTCTTTTGGAAACGGGCATGTCATGAACTCAATCATTTCGATTTCAGTTTCGAGTCCACTTTTATTCACCCGAACGAGTGCGGCATCAATTCCATCCAGTGATGTTCCTGACATTAATCCAACTATGTACATCGTCATTCCACCTACTTCGATTCTTTTTTCATCCTGATATAGCATAATATACAACAGTGTATGCTATTAAGATAAAACCTTTTCCAATATATTGTTTATGGTTGCTTTACGTCCATTGTTCACTGAGAAGGGCCTTTTAAACTATAATGCTATTTCTTGAAGATCATTGTACTTTTATATCAATCTGTTTAGTTTGTTTGCTTTCATTGTGGGTGCGGTCCAATGCTGTCACAACATATGTGTAAGTCTTTCCTTTTTCTACACTGCCGTCATTAAACAATTGACTTGTATTTTCCTTATGCACTGTGGCAAGTAAGTTCGTTGAATCTTCAATGTTTCCTTTTTTCTTCCCATCAAAACGATAAATGGCATAATAGGTTGCATCTGATTGCTTATGATCTTGAATTTCGAATTGTATCCCATCTCCTGATTGTGTGGCCTTGCTCACCTTTGGGGCCTTTGGTGCATGATCATCAATCCAAGGCATGGCTGGAACCAATGCGGGATGCTTATAAATATCCTCGCTTAAGCGATCCGCTATCCCAAGAGGGTTTTTCCGTAAATCCTTGGCACTGAAATGCATGCTTCCATCAAATTCCTTATATGTTCGATTCAGTTTTAACTGGTTGGGCATTTCTTCAGGGTTGAACCAGTTTTGCACACCATTGGACTCTGTATTAATTTTATAGTCTCCCTGTCCAATATAGAGTTGAACATTTTTTCCTGCGACTTCTTTTGTCCACCAATCTAGAAGTTTAGCATAGTCAGCTACTGGCAATCCTATATTCCAATATAATTGAGGGGCAATATAATCAATGTATCCATTATTGATCCATGTTCGGGTATCTGCATATAAATCATCATAATTCGTTTGTCCAGCGGCAGTATCAGAACCTGTGGGATCAACTGCTTTGTTGCGCCAAACTCCAAATGGACTTATACCAAACTTCACAAAAGATTTTTCTTCCTTGATTTCTTCGTTTATATTCTTAACAAGGTTATTTACATTATCCCTGCGCCAATCTTCAACATTTGTAAATCTATCTGCTCCATATTTTTGATAGGAAATATCATCTGGGAAAGGTACTCCTGCAATCTTGTAAGGATAGAAATAATCGTCCATATGGACTGCATCGATATCATAATTCTTAACAACTTCCAATATTCCATCGATCACAAACCGTTGTACGCCAGGAATGCCTGGGTCAAAGTACAATTGCTGTCCATATGGTATGACCCAATCCGGATGCTTTCTAGCAGGATGAGATTCTGGAAGATTATCAATATCCGCTAGTTCAGCTGTTTTACCTAAAGGCATCGTAATGCGGTACGGATTAAACCACGCATGGAATTCCATATTACGATCATGTGCCGCTTCTACCATGAATGCAAGAGGGTCATACCCAGGATCTTTTCCTTGGACCCCTGTTAAATATTTTGACCAAAGACCGTATTCAGAAGGATAAAAAGCATCCGCAGTGGGTTTGATTTGCATAACGACAGCATTCATCCCCATCGCTTTTTGTTCATCCAAATATTTTATGAATTCTTCTTTCTGTGCTGATATGGATAAACCAGGTTTGGACGGCCAGTCAATATTTAACACACTTGCAATCCAAGTTGCCCGCAGTTCCTGTTTTACATAAGTGGTTGCTTGCGGGATTGTCCCTGATTCTGCATTTGCAATCAAATCAGCTGGAAGGAGAAGTGATCCTCCCACCAAAGCGGCTAGTGCCAATGAACCCAATTTTTTCTTTGTAATTCTTTCATGCATCAATAGTACAACCTCATTTCATTACTAATATTTATATTTAATTATTTGTAAGCGTTAACAAATAATGAATATATGAATTTGTCATCTATGAATAGTGAGATAAGATCTAACAATAAAAAGAATCGTAGGTTTGGTTCACTAAATGGCTACTCGGTTTACATTTTTTATTTTTAGCAGAAAGATAACAATCAATTAGTTATCTTACTTTTATTTTAAAATTAAATTTTAAAAATGTATATACAATATTGAAATTAAATTTTAATAGTGATATAGTCTCTTTAGCTAATAAAGTTTCACCTCACCACTGAAATAAAAAAGGATGATATGTATGCTAGAGCATTTAACGACAGAGAGTCGTAATGAAAAGACCATGAGTTTAGATGAAATGGGAACTCTTGAATTTTTAGAAGTGATGAACGAAGAAGACATTAAAGTTGCCCATTGTGTAAAAAAAGAACTTCCGCAAATTTCTAAAGCTGTGGACATGATCGTTGAAGCCATGAATAAAAACGGCAGATTAATTTACATGGGTGCAGGAACAAGCGGGCGCATCGGTTTATTGGATGCAGTAGAATGTCCCCCGACATTCAATACCGATCCGAGTGAAGTAGTGGGTCTCATAGCTGGTGGGGAAAAGGCTTTCATTAAGGCGGTTGAAGGTGCTGAAGACAGTTTTGAATTAGGTCCTGAAGATTTGAAGAAAATCGAATTGACAAACAGGGACGTCGTAGTGGGCATTGCAGCTAGTGGACGCACTCCATATGTTATTGCTGGATTGGAATATGCCAATCAAGTTGGTGCAGGAACTGTGTCGATAAGCTGTAACAAAGGTTCCGAAATAGGTAAGATTGCAAAAGTTGCGATTGAAGTGGTAAATGGGCCTGAAGTCCTGACGGGTTCTACACGTTTAAAAGCTGGAACATCGCAAAAGTTAGTATGCAATATGCTTTCCACCGCCTCAATGGTTGGAGTTGGAAAAGTTTATGGGAATTTAATGGTAGATTTACAGTTAACTAATGAAAAGCTGGTTGAACGTGCAAAACGTATTATCATGGATGCTACTGACTGCAGCTATGAAATTGCAGATGAATTTTTAGAAAAGGCACATGCCCAGCCTAAAATCGCCATTGTCATGATTTTAACGAATGTATCATATGAAGAAGCGTCAAATCGTTTAGTGAAGGCACAAGGATTCATAAGAAAAACGATTTAACGCTTTTTATAAAAAAAAATCAAAAAATTGGAGGAACAAATAATGAAGGTATTATTCGTATGTTCAGGTGGAATGTCCAGTGCAATCGTTGTAAGCGCTTTAAAAAAGGAAGGGGAAAAACAGGGTATAAACATAGAAGTATTGGCGGTCGGCACACAAGAATTCGATGCAGAAGTACGAAATGGCTGGGATGTTGCGATGGTAGCTCCGCAAGTCAAACATCGTTTCGACGGCTTTAAGGCTTCTGCAGATGAAGCGGGCGTCCCATGTGAAGCCATTCCAGCTCAAGCCTACAGCCCTCTTGGCGGACCTAAGCTACTTAAACTTGTAACGGAACTAGTAAAATAATAAACTGACCACTATTCTTATCACTAAACGTAAAAGGGGAAAACACGAATGGACAAGTTTGTAGCTTTTTTAGAAAATAATCTTTCAACACCTATGGCTAAATTGTCTGAGCAAAAGCATTTACGCGCAATTAGGGATGGTGTGGTTTCCGCGTTACCATTCATCATCTTTGGCAGTTTATTCTTGATCATTGCATTTCCGCCCGTTGCAGCAGATACTGCATTAGGTGAATGGTCTGCAAAACATATAGCTGAAATTTTAATTCCATATCGATTAACGATGTTTATCATGACGCTATATATTACTTTTGGTATTGGCTACAGCTTATCTCAAAGCTATAAACTTGATCCGCTATCTGGAGGTTTACTATCATTGGCAGCCTTCTTGTTCACAATTGGTGTAAAAATGATGGATGATGTGGGGTTTGTTTTGCCAATGACAAATCTCGGTGGCCATGGCCTTTTTGTAGGAATGCTTGTATCCATTTTTGCTGTCGAAATTCTACGTTTTTGTAAAATAAAAAATATCACGATTAAAATGCCGGATTCTGTTCCAACTTCAGTAGCCCGCTCATTTGAAGCATTAATTCCAGTTTCAATTGTCCTGCTTGTCATGACTTTAATTACAGTCGTTTTTGCTGTTGATTTACATTCACTTGTTGATAAAGCGGTTGCACCGCTCATCAGTGCTGGCGATACATTGCCAGGTGTATTAATTCCAGTATTTTTGATTACATTCTTCTGGTCATTTGGTATTCACGGCGTATCGGTAGTAGGTGCCGTAGCTCGTCCGGTATGGGAAGTATACTTGGGGAATAACTCGGCAGCAGTTGCAGCTGGAAAGGCAATTCCCCACATAGCACCTGAAACATTCTTCCAATGGTTTATTTGGATTGGTGGATCTGGTGCAACATTGGGATTAGTAATAGCCATGCTCTTAACGGCGAAGTCCAGCTATAGTAAAGCAATGGGGAAAGCAACAATTGTGCCGAGCATTTTTAACATCAATGAACCTGTTATCTTTGGGATGCCGATTGTACTAAACCCGGTACTGATTATTCCATTCATCATTACACCGCTGATTGGAGCAACACTTGCATATATAGCAACGTCCATCGGACTTGTGAACCCGACATATGTAATGGTTCCTTGGACATTGCCCGCTCCAATAGGTGCCTACCTTTCAACGGGCGGGGATTGGAGAGCCATTGTTCTCGTGATGGTGAATTTAACCATTTCGGTCCTTATATATCTGCCATTCTTTAAGATGTACGATAAAAAGCTTTTAGCACAGGAAAACATGGTAGAAACAACGGATAATAAAAATATCGCTTTATAAGGAATAACTAAAAGGGAGTTTGGGACTAATGCTCCAAACTCCTTTTATAAATTGAGAGGAGGAAAGGACATGAATTCAACATCCAGAATTCACTTTTTTAGTTACAAAAGTGCCTTTCTATTTTTTGGCTTCATTCTTGTTTTTAATTTTATCTTTAACGGATTAATGGATGCCTTTGAGATAAATAAACAATTATCACTGTACTTAGGAAATACCTTTGCCATAAGCGCAGGATTGACGATGGTTGTTTGTTTTGTTGAAGGTAAGTTTAAAAACAAGAAACAAGCAACGCTATTATTCTTGTCTTTATTAGCGGTAAGTGCACTGGTTTGTTATGCAATAATCTATAAATGAATGAAGAATCCAGATTAGCTTACGATGAGGTGTTGGGGAAATGGAAATGGAAAAAGGGCTGAAGATTGCCACAATCGGTGGAGGCTCCAGTTATACGCCAGAATTAATAGAAGGATTTATAAAACGATATGATGAGTTGCCTATTAGGGAACTGTGGTTAGTGGATATTGAGGCAGGAAAAGAAAAACTGGAGATTGTAGGAACCTTGGCAAAACGGATGGTTGAAAAAGCAGGACTTCCAATGGAAATACATCTAACGTTAGACCGCCGTCAAGCCTTGCAAGATGCTGATTTTGTCACAACTCAAATGAGAGTGGGTTTACTTGATGCACGAATCAAGGACGAGAGGATCCCGTTGGAATTAGGATTAATTGGTCAAGAAACAAATGGGGCAGGAGGATTGTCCAAGGCATTACGAACGATACCCATACTTCTGGAAATTGCAGAAGAAATGGAGGAGCTCTGCCCTGAAGCATGGTTAATTAACTTCACAAATCCAGCGGGGATGGTAACGGAAGCCCTGCTCCGCTACAGTAAACATAAAAAAGTCATTGGAGTATGCAATGTTCCATTTAATATGCATATGTCTATTTCTAGCATGCTTGGTGTCGATATGAAGAGAGTGCACATAGATTTCGCCGGTTTAAACCACATGGTATTCGGGATGCATGTGTTCGTTGATGATCAAGAAGTAACAGATAAAGTGCTTGAAATGCTTGGCAATCCTGAAATTCAGCTGACAATGAAGAATATTGCCCCATTGGCTTGGAACAGAAGGTTTTTGAAATCTTTAGGAGTGGTGCCTTGCCCGTACCATCGGTATTATTACAAAACAAAAACGATTTTAGAAGAAGAGTTGGAAGCATTCAAATCAGGGAAAACCCGAGCTGAAGTTGTGAAAAAATTAGAAGAAGGTTTATTTGACCTATACAAGGATGAAACCCTTGACATCAAGCCTCCACAACTAGAGCAGCGCGGTGGAGCTTACTATAGTGATGCAGCATGTAACGTCATTTCTTCTATTTATAATGATAAAAAAGACATTCAAGTGCTAAATGTACAAAACAAAGGATCGCTTACTGATATTGATTATGATTCAGCAGTCGAAGTAAGCTGTATCGTCACAAAGAATGGACCAATTCCTTTGGCTATCGGTAAATTACCCGTACAAGTGCATGGCTTGATCCAACAAATCAAATCATTTGAGAGAATTGGTGCTGAGGCAGCCGTTACAGGTTCTTATGATAAAGCGTTATTGGCTTTAACGATCAACCCGCTCATCCCAAGTGATGACCTGGCGGAAATGGTTTTACAAAAACTTTTAAAAGCGCATGAAGAATACTTACCGCGATTCTTCAGTGAAAGTGCTGTTCCGAACATCAAGTGAATGGTGTTTTAACTAGTGAATCTGGATTACAGAAATCCAATGAACCTTCATAATCTAACATAAATGGGAGTGTAATGATATGTCAACTGAACTGAACAATAACGAAATGGAAATTTTTGAAATAATATCACATAGTGGAAATGCAAGAGGATTAGCATTCGAAGCACTGAAAGAAGCGGAAGAATTTAATTTTGAAAAGGCAGAGGAACTAATTAAACAAGGCCAGGAAGAATTGAACAGTGCCCATAAGACACAAACCAAGCTCATTCAAGCAGAATTGAATGGAGTTCCAAGTGAGAAAACTTTATTGATGATTCATGCTCAAGATCACTTGATGACTGCAATGAGCGAACAAAAACTAATAGAACACATGATTCGCATAGTAAAAAAGCTAGCCCCACAACAGTAAAGAGGTGATTGAAAATGGGTAAACTCGGTATATCTATCTATCCAGAGCATTCAACCGTTGAAAAAGACATGGAATACATTGCACTTGCACACAAATATGGCTTCAAAAAGATCTTTACTTGCTTGCTTTCTGTAGAAGGAGACAAAGAGAAGATTTTAAAAGAATTTAAAGAAACGATTCA
Organism: Peribacillus sp. SRI_006; assembly: GCF_057586375.1. Taxonomy (NCBI): domain Bacteria; kingdom Bacillati; phylum Bacillota; class Bacilli; order Caryophanales; family Bacillaceae; genus Peribacillus; species Peribacillus sp. SRI_006. The sequence goes on from NZ_JBYCZT010000007.1 coordinate 248,286, forward strand.
TTATGCCAATCAATTGAATATGGAAGTGATGGTCGATATTGCTCCCCGAGTATTCGGTTCACTAGGCATTTCGTATAATGACTTATCATTCTTTGCAGAATTAGGCGCGTATGGAATCAGGCTGGACATGGGTTTTACAGGCAACGAAGAGTCGATCATGACACATAATCCATATGGTCTAAAAATTGAAATAAACATGAGTAATGCAACGAAGTATCTAGAAAATATCATGGATTACAAACCAAATATAGAACATTTAGTTGGATCGCACAACTTCTATCCCCATCGCTATGCAGGATTGAGCTATCCACATTTCATTAAATGCTGTGAGTCATTCAAAAAGCATAATATCCGCACGGCAGCTTTCATAAGCTCACATGCAGCAACGTACGGACCTTGGCCTATAATGGAAGGATTATGTACCTTGGAAATGCACCGGGAATTACCGATTACAACACAAGCGAAACATTTGTATGCAACAGGATTGATTGATGATGTAATCATAGCAAATGCTTACGCATCTGAAGATGAATTGAAACAGCTTAGCTTGTTAAACAGCGGTCTGTTAACATTTAATGTTAACCTTCACGAAACCATAACAGATTTGGAGAAAAAAATAGTATTGGAAGAATTCCATTTTTACCGTGGAGATGTTTCCGATTATCTAATTCGCTCGACTCAATCACGAGTGAAATATAAGAGCGAAGAATTTAAACCAACATATACGCCTGATATTAGACGCGGTGATATATTAATTGAAAACGAGCTCTATGGACAATATAAAGGGGAATTGCAGATTGCATTGAAGGAAATGAAGAATTCGGGGAAAACGAATGTAGTAGGCCGAATAGCAGAAGAGGAGATTTTTCTCCTCGATTATTTGGAACCATGGGGGAAATTCCAATTCAATATTAATGGATCAGGGAAGGAACGGTGATATTCCTTCCTTTTTTACTGAATAGGAGAATGACATGAATTATATTATCGGTGTTGACGGCGGAGGGACCAAAACTGAAGCAGTGGCTTATGATATGGATGGTAATAAAATTAGTGAAGGCAGAGCGGGGTTTGGAAACCTGCTTATTAATGAAAAACAAGCCACCGCTAACATTATACAGGCAATTGAACAAACCATGACTCCTATTGATGATGGCAGCTGCCTATACATTTGTTTAGGATTAGCCGGGTATGGAGGAGTTGAAAATCCGCAGGGCATAAAAAGTGCATTAAGCAAGGCATTTAAGGTGCCGTTCACCATTGTAAATGATGCAATTATCGCTCATGCTGCTTTGCTAAAAGGAAATGATGGCATTTTGACCATATCCGGAACGGGATCTGTAAGTATCGGCATCCATGAAGGAATCGAGAAATCGGCTGGTGGATGGGGACACATTCTTGGGGATGAAGGAAGTGGCTATTGGATCGCCATGCAGGCTTTTATAAGAATGACGCAAGAAGAGGATGAAGGGTATGAATATAGCCATTTAACCGAGTCGATACTGAAAAAACTTGGCTATGTTAATGTAATGGAACTGAAGAAATTCATTTATTCTGCCACGAAATCCGAGATAGCCGCGTTTGTTCCCCTAATAGTCCAACATGCGGAGAAGGGGGATGGCTTCTCGCAAAATATTCTGAATCAGGCCGGGTACCACCTTGCAAAACAAACGCTTGAGGTTATCAAGAAGTTAAAGTTGTGCGAGAATGTTACAATTGCATTAAAAGGTAGCATATTGTCTAATGTACCATTGGTGCAAAGCTCATTCATCAATCATATTAAACTTGAAAACCCAAATGTGAAATTTGTTTTAGAAGACGTATCAGCTACCTTGGGTTGTTACTACATAGCAATGAAGCATTTAAAGTAAGTAGATCAAGGAGAGTAAATCATATGCACGGCGAAAATATTATATTGAGAATTGAAAGTTTATTGAACCAATTGCCCAAATCAGAAAAGAAAATTGCACAATATATTTTAGAAAATCCCAAAGATATAGTAAGAATGACGATACATGAATTGGCCGACCATGCCAACGCAAGCAGTTCGGCAGTAACGAGGTTCTGTCATTCCATAAAAGTTAATAGTTTTTCAGAACTGAAGGTATCCCTATCATCCCTGATTTCCCAGCCGGAGAAAAAAGGTTTCCATGACATTGAGCCTAATGAAACAATAGCATCGATTAAAAATAAAATTGTGTCCAACTCTGTCCAGGCCATACAAGAAACGGCACATTATTTGGATGAGGCCGTTCTTGACAATATCATTGAAACCATGAGGAGTGCAGACGTGATTTATGTCTATGGCTTAGGGGCATCATGGCTCGTTGCTGAAGATATTACACAGAAATGGTTACGGTTAGGAAAGATTGTAAGTGCCAATCAAGACCCGCATATTACGGCCACTGCACTTGCTGCATCATCAAAGAATACCGTTTTTTTCTGTATATCCAATAGTGGCGAAACTGAAGAAATTCTGGAACTCGTTGATATTGCTAAAGCATATGGCATTAAAACAATTGGTTTATCGCGATTGGGGAATAATGGACTAACTAAAAAAGTTGATATGTCACTAAATCATGTCCGTGCACCGGAGGCTAAATTCCGAAGTGCTGCAACAAGTTCGCTATTTGCCCAATTTCTAACGGTCAGCATTATTTTCTATGCGTATGTTTCTAAATACTATAATGAAAATAAAAACGAAATTGAACGTTCAAGGGAATCGGTACTGAAATTCACAAAAAGGAATGTGGATACCTAAATGTGGGCCTAATAAAATGGATAAAATCAACGAACCTAAGTTTTAGCTTGAGATGTTTCCGATCAGGATGCCTTGTAAAAATATACATCACGATGAAAGGAAGATGTAAGCTGAATGATCCAAAAGAGTTCTCCGAGTCCCATTTATCATCAACTTGAAGAGGAGATTAAAGGAGCGATTCAAAGTCTTGAATTGGTGCCAGGAGAGATGATTCCTTCAGAAAAAGAATACACTGAAAAATATGGCATAAGCAGGATGACGGTGAGACAGGCCATTTCTAACCTCGTGAATGGCGGTTATTTATACAGACAGCGCGGAAAAGGAACCTTTGTTGCCGAACAAAAATCGGAGCCGCCTTTGCAAGGTCTGACTAACTTTACAGAGGATATGATTTCAAGAGGACTTAAACCAAGTACGCGAGTTATCAGCTTTACTGAGGTCAAGGCAGATCATGAACTTGCTGCAAATCTTGAGGTTGAAGCAGGAACTGCTATTTTCGAACTGGAACGTGTAAGGCTTGCTGATCGGTTGCCGATGGCATATGAAAAGCTATACATCCGTAAAGATCATGCCCTGGACCTTACGGAAGAAATAGCTGTAAGTGCCATTCATGATTATGTTGAAAAAAAGTTCGGCTTAAAAATCCAGCATGGCAGACAGGTAATTGAAGCCGCCATCGCTCAAAAAAAAGAGGCGGAAATGCTCGGGGTAGCTGAAGGTTCCCCTGTATTGCTGATAGATCGAAGAATTACCCTTGAAACGAATCAACCACTTGCGGTTGTCAGATCTGTCTACCGGGCTGATCGATATATATTCAAAATCAATTTGGAGCGGTTATCGTGAGCAAAATGGGAGTAATAATCCCGTTTACAAAAAGATTACTAAAAAACCCCCCCTGCCCAGATATGGACAAGGGGGGTTTTTAGTAGAATATCATTTTTCAAGTTTGAGAATTTGCCAGATAGAAAGGAAAGATACGGATTAACAATCCAGGACTTTCATTATTTTACTAAGCTTTCTGTCAATCGGTTTTCTTTCCAAATGACTGTAATGCCAAGGCCAATGACGATAATGACAGCAGCGAAAAGATAAGGGTAGTGGATGTTTACGTCAAAAAGCAATCCTCCCATGGATGGCCCGGCGATATTCCCTAAGCTCGTATAGGTGGAGTTCATTCCAGCAACGAATCCTTGTTCTTTTCCGGCAGCTTTTGATAAAAATGTCGTCAATGCCGGACGAAGCAGGTCAAATGCAAGGAATATGAAGCAAGTTACCACTAGTACTGCCAAAAAGCTGGAAATCATAGTGGATGCTACCGCAAAAATGGCCCCGACGATTAAACATAATTGGATAAGCTTCTTTTCGCCGAGAATATCTACCAGCTTTCCAAACATGAATACCTGTACAACAACTCCGAAAATAGAGCTTATTGTAATGATAATGGCAATATCCTTCGGCGTGAAGCCGAATTTATGATCAGAAAATAGGCTAAAAACCGTTTCATAGGCTGACAAACCAAAAGCGAGAACAAATACAATGATGAACGCAATGAAGTAAAGCGGATTCAGAGATTTTTTTAAATCGCCGATAAAGTTCGTTTGCTTTGTATTAGCAGAAACTTTTGCAAGCTGTTCCTTTGTCATCGGTTCTTTTAAAATGAATATTGATGAAAGGCAAGCTATAAAAGCAATGCCCGCCGCAAGGAAGAAGGGCAAGCGTATACCATATTCTGCAACAAAGCCACCGATTCCTGGTCCTATTATAAATCCCAAGCTAATGGCGGCTGAAATATAGCCCATTGCTTTTGGCCTTTCTTGAACGGATGTAATGTCCGCAACATATGCAGTAACACCAGGCATGATAAAGGCGGCACTGATTCCGCCTAGGATCCTAGATAAATAAAACACCGACACATTTGTCCCTACACCGAAGATTAGTTCAGAAACACCAAAAAGGAATAAGCCGATGATGATGATTTTCTTTCTGCCGTAACGGTCAACCCAACGACCTGCGAAAGGAGACATGACAAGCTGTGAAACCGCAAATACGGCAACCAGATAGCCCATCGTGCTTCCGGATAAATGCATGATATTCATAAATGACGGCATAACGGGGATGATGAGTCCTATTCCCAGAAAAGCAATGAATATATTGCTTAGAAGAATAATTAATACCGCCTTTTGATCTTTAATTGGTTTATTCATGTTTTAACACCACTTTCTTTGTGAATCATTTTTGCGAAATACCCCTCCAAAACACTTTCCAGGAGGCCGATAATTTATCATTCAGCCGTTTCTCATCATTGCCGTATACAAGCTCAAGCAAAATGGAATCCACGACTCCCAAGAATGCATAGGTCGGAGTTATGGCTTCATCTTCGACGATTAATTTGGCATTGATCCAATCATGGAATTTACATTCCAGGATCGCCTGCACCTTTTCCTCGATATCGATCACTTCCTGCCCGATTTCTTTTTCAAGATGCGCTGGCGGAAAAAAGGACATACGCAGCCAAAACTTTATATGCTCATTTTTTTGGAAAAGGTCGATGACCAATTGAAGGAATCCGTATAAATCTTTTTCAGGATTTTTTGAATCAACTTTACGGAAATATTGGAGCTTCGACGATAGCTCCGTCTCTTTCGCATCACGTAAAACTTGCAGGAAAAGATCATCCTTGCCTTTAAAATGAGCGTAAATGGATTGCTTTTTCATGCCGACTTCTTCAGCTATTTGAGAAAGCGAAGCTCCTTCATAACCATGAATCGTGAAATATTTTAGAGCGGCTTCCTTAATTTCATTACTTTTCAATAATATCACCTCATAATTTAACGAACGTTCGTCAGTTATAATAGCAAATTACATAATTATATGCAAGCGAATATGTTAATAAAAAGGTATTATGCCCGAAATCATTGATAATTATGGCGCTATATTTGAAAAGGACATAGCTATGTACTAAAGGCTACTCACAAAGTTCCTGCATATAATTCTATATGGAAAATAAAGAGGCAGGTGGGATGAAGTTGGATATGTATGACATCAGAAATGCGATTCATTACTATTACACAAAAATACAAGAAACGAATCATCCTTATTATTGGTACTGTTTGGCTGAGACCCAAAGTAAGGCCGGATTAACAAATGAAGCACTGAAAACGATAGATAATGCCTTGTCGTTTCAGAATCCTTATCCTTCCAAACAGGAACTGCTAGTCATGCAATTGAACCTCCAAACCGTTCTTTCAAGACAAATGATCTCCAACAGAACAGTCATAGTGACCTCAAAACAGGGAGATATTGATGGGGACGGGACAAAGGACAATGTTTTTCTTACCGCAAACAAAACCCCTGATAGTCCCTTTTGGAGGAATATAACCTTGGTTATCCAAAATGGGAGGACTAATCAATATGAACAAGTTCCCATGAAAAATGACACAGGATATAATCCGACTCTTTTTCTTGGTGATTTTACAAGTAATGAGGGGGATGACATTTTAGTGGTCATTGATACAGGAGGAAGCGGGGGTTCCATTTATGCGTATGTTTTTTCCTACCTTAACGGTCAACTCATGACCATTTTTAATTCAGATTCATTCAATGAATCCTTTCAATACGATGTTCATTATGAAAACCAATACAAAGTGAAGGTGAACAGTCATTACCTAAAAGAAAGGTACATTCTTGACCTGACTTATAATGATCAGGAATATTTATCTGAAATTTATAACAAGGATGGTATATTGAAGGCGCCGATTGAAGGATGGGTCAATCCTTTATCTGGTTTATATCCGGTTGATTTCAATAGGGATGGCATATATGAGCTCGAAGCGTATCAGAGGATCGCCGGGAGGTACAATGCCGACTCACTGGGATATGTACAGACCGTATTGAAATGGAACGGGAAAGCATTTGTTCCTGACCGGCAGAATGTGGCTATTTTTGGAAAGGGAATATAGCACGAAGGAATAGATGGTCATGAACAAGGTACAGGCAAAATCTTCGCCCAAAAAAAACCGGAAAATATTCCTGGCAATGGTTCACCTGACTGTGTTCATTGACGAAGAAAATTGAACCGGCTTTCTATACGATTTAACTTCGAAGCGGATTAATGCATATTGGAATTTTTAGTAGGCGATGCCTACACGTGCTTTTAAAAAATCGTTACTTTTTATTTGGCTAAATGCAAATTCTGCTGTATCCGGAACGGATATTTCAACCCCATCCTCCGGCAAAAAGTCGCCTTCTATACGATATATACCAACTCTTTTTCCATCCGGCAAATACGTAGGACAGACAATTGTCCATTGAAGTGTTGATTGTTTAAGCAAATCGAAAACTTCATGATGTTCTTTCGCTGCACGGGTAGACTTCTGCTTTGATTCACTTGTCTGATAACGCAAAGAATTTGGGATTGTTCTACTTTGGAGGATACCTGCCGTTCCAATGGTAATAATTCGTTGTATACCTTCGTTTTCCATAGCTTCGATAATTAGTGGCATACTTTCTGATAAAGTCGTTGTCCCATCTGTATTAAGTGCACTAATCACTACATCAATTCCATGCATGGCGCGTACGATATCATCTTTATTTAAAACATTACCTTGAATGATGGTTAAATTGGCATTGTTTATAGCAATCTTCTCTGGAGTGCGAACTAAAACCGTAACATGATGATTGTCTTGCAGACCATAAATAACTAATTGACCCCCAACTCGTCCAGTTGCACCCAAAATTAAAATATTCATGGAAACGACCTCCTTTTTATCTAATATAATTATTCCACTAACATTGTATCGTCATTTTCAACTAATGGGGAGTTTTGTGCATTAAATCATTATAATCCAGTGTTTGCTGGCGGTACCCCATGCCCAAGAGCATTTTCCCACAATCTTGTTGTGGGTATATTTTTTTCCTCAACATTGAATTCATCCAAAAGCTTATTGTGGATAGCTTAATGAAAGATTACCTATTTCCTCCTTCAGATAAATTAAATAAATTTTTAAAAAATTATTCATATTTAGACAAAATTACTAATTTTTGTTGTATAAAGCCTTTCTATTATGAAATCCTGTTATGTCCAAGCTCACTTATTCCTTTTCCATATACTAATAAAAAAAGGAGGTGAGAAAGTGAGTAAAAGTAAGAATAGCTCTTCACGCAAGGATGAAGAGAAATTGAGTAATAATGAGCATAGCTCTTTACGTAAAGATAAAGCGAAAATAGAATCGGCACAGCAAGAGTGTATTGATCGTGCTTATCGTATTCCTATATTTTTAAGTACGACGACTCATTTAAATGACAACCAACAACGGTTTCTAAACCGTCTAATTTTAGAGATTGAGAATGCTTTGCTTTTTCCGCGTACATTACCATTAAGCGAAAGTTATCCTGAATCCATTTTAACTGATATTCGTCGGTTAGTATCATCAAGCTATGGAATGTTGGCAGTAAACCTTCGTCGTTTTAAAATTCAAACAGTTGATGTCAATGCAGGACCCCTTCCACCTTCCACTCCATTCTGGACAGGATCAGTTTATTCACAAGTAGAACCTTCAATGGCTTTTCAATTTGGTCTACCCTTATTATTAGTAAGGGAAGAAGATACTGACGCAAATAATGGAATTTGGGCAGGAGGAATTGCCCCACTCAACCTATTTATAGTTTGGCATTCTGAAACTCAAACTGTAGATCAATTCTTTAACACTCCTGAATGGAGATCAGCCTTTGCAAATTGGAGTGCACAAGTAAGAAATGCTTTTTATATACAGACAGAGCCTCAGTTCAAGTACAGATGTGAATGAAACCCTGGTACTTTAGCAACAAGTCGAAAATATACAATGTTTAGTTCACCTTTATATATTTTCGACTTATTCACACAAAAACAAATATTTCCTTTTTGTTATCACGAACAAAAAGATTTACTTCATAAAAACAGACTTTATAGAAGAGAGACGGCCGGGTCTGGTAACATCCGAAGGCTTTGCGTATATTTTCGTTAAAATTGTGGCCGGACCCCATCGCCATCAAGCTAAGGTGAATTTGTATCATCATAAAAAAACGAGAGTTTCAAAACTACTTATCTCCATCTTCTCTACAACAATTAGCTAAAGAAGTTGGTTTTGTTCAACGTACAACTAAATATCAAGCACAAGAATTAATTGCTTTATGTGTATGGTTTAGTCAACAGTCGCGAGTAACACCACTCACACAATTGTGTAGCCGCCTCGAAGCATCTACAGGTGTCCTCATGAGCCCTGAGGGGTGGGGAGTTCCTCCACGTTTAGTAGGAAAAGCGAGGGGAAATGATAAAACCACCTTCTGTTCCACGGGTCTACTAACCATTCAACCGAAAGGCTTATACATAAGGGATTTAGGTTATTTCGACTTACACGCTTACAGAAAATGAATGATGAAGGTGCTTACTAAATCTCACGTTTGAAGTTGAATTCTCGTATATATCGTAAGAATGATGAACCAGAGTTTTTTTGGAATGGGACTGTGAAGAAAGGTACTCTCTTTATTCAGTTAGAATGGAAGAGTTTTGAATCAATTTCAACATGGATGGTTTTTTTGTCATGCGTTATTTTTAGCGTTACCATAGTAAATTAAAGAGAACATCCTTGTATATTATCTCTTGCGCGCGTACTTTGATGGCGATGTGGCGGTATCCCAATAAGAAAAACGTTCGTTGATAAGGAAACAAAACGGGCCGCTCAATAGCTTCATGAGGGGCCCACTTAACGTGAAAAAAAATATAAAAACGTCTTAAAACAAGTCAATAGCGACCAAAATTTTGCCCCTAATATCCCTGTCCTTCTTTCGATTTTAGAAAAGCATCAACGGATTCATCCAATAATTTTTCCCGATTAGGATCTTCATTGACATCTGTATCCAATTCCATCACGTCGTTTAATCGACTAACCTGACTTTTTGGCAGAGCTGGATTATTTTTTTCTTTTGGCATATAAACTCCTTCTTGAACAGTTATTTTTTATTTAGTATGAACGATTCATCCAATATTCACTAAGATTATTTCAGCTTCTTTCCCAAATTGAGTCCGGTTGTCTTAATGGAAGGTTGAAACAACATACACGATATTCCTCCGGTTATCATTGACTGAATATTATAAATATTGTAATATTTATTTTGCGTATTTGTTTTTTTGAAACGGGGTTTTATATTCGAAACAACTGGTTTTCCTTGTGTACAGTCAAATAATCTGACAGGAGGTTTTTGTTATGAAGAAAAGAATAAGAAATACTTCGTTTGGTTTTTTGCTGGTAGTGACCATAATTCTATCATTATCATTATTTCTTCCTTCATTTGGCCAAACAGCGGTCCAGCAAACCGATTTTAAAGTAACCCTATTAGGTACAGGTTCTCCACTTTTAAGTACATCCCGCTCCGGTCCAGCTACTCTTGTAGAAGTTGGTAATGAAAAACTCCTCTTTGATGCTGGACGCGGAACCGCTTTACAATTATATAAAGCGAATATGTTACCAGGAAGTGTTGATAAGTTATTCCTGACGCATCTGCATTCGGATCATACAATCGGCATACCGGACGTATGGCTTACAGGTTCCTTACCAACAGGAGGGAAAAGAGAGCAAGCATTTAAGATTTGGGGACCTAAGGGAACCGAGAAAATGATGGTACATATGAATAAAGCATTTAAAGCCGATTTGGATGCAAGGGATGACTCTGGAAATGGGAACGCTGAAGGAGCAAGTATTGTCGCAAATGATATCAAGGAGGGTATTGTCTATAACAAAAAGGGAATTGAAGTAATAGCCTTTAGGGTTGACCATAAATCAATAGAGCCGGCTTTCGGTTATCGGGTTAATTACAAAGGACATTCAGTAGTTATTTCAGGCGACACCCGCTATAATGAAAATCTTATAAAATTTGCCAAAGGTGCTGATGTGGTGATTCATGAGGTTGCAGCGGCAAAACCTGATAATGAATCAGAATCAATCGCCAATATACTTGATCTTCACACTACACCGGAGGAAGCAGGTAAAGTCTTTAGCCAAATACAACCAAAACTTGCTGTGTACTCACATATAGCATTATTGGGAGGATTAACAGAAGAAAAAGCTGATTTGCTCGAAAGAACTAAAAAAACATATGAAGGAACTGTGTTAGTAGGGGAGGATTTACTATCCATTGAAATAGGGGAAGAGGTACAAGTACAACAGCCGGTTAACGAGGCGAACTCGGGAAGCTAAAACGGGCAGAGCTGCAGCGAAGCAAATGAGTTAGGCCTATTAATTAATGCGATGAGAGTTTGAAACATAAGCTGCCTTACCAAAGCCAAATAAATGCATATTTTTTTCTCTAGGGAATCCAAAAAAGATGGATTCCTTTTTTAGTTAGGTAAAGAAGGAAAAACAGAGCCAGGCCGTCCGTCAGAAGAAATCAGTGAAAAAGACGAGGAATTTTATATAGTTCATATACGAATAGAGGATGAAACACGGAAAGAAATCAAAATTTGCTTTTGCCTGCTTAGACTAAAAACAAGTCATGCAGGATTTTTTAATTAAAAATTATTAAGGAAAACTGAACGAAAAAAATCCCCGACATGAATATCGTGAATGGCTCCAGGAGTCTATGATAATGCTTATTTTTTCACTCTCTCTTCACCTTCATTTTATTCATTTTGATGCCAGAACATTACATTACGAATAAGGTTTGAACCAAGACAGTTGAACAACTTGAAGTTGTTGTTGAGCTTCTTCAAGTTGTTGCTGTGCTTGTTGGAATAGTTGTGGATTATCATTAACTTGGGCAGATTGTATAGCCTGTTTGGCTTGTTGCGCCGCAATGATAGCTTGCTGATATTGTTGTTTCTGTGTCATTTCTAAAAGTCTCCTTCATTATTTTTACTAAAGGCTAAACCTTTAACTTTTTTATATTTTGTATTTAAATTTTGATATTATTCATGTATAGGTTGACTCCTTTCTCCTAAACGAACTATTGAAGAATATTACCAACCTTTAAAACAAGCTGCTTTCAGGATTAAAGATATGAGATAAGGAAATAAAAGAAGGGATTATTTGTAAGAATGGAATTATAAAACATTGTATTTAAGGGGGCAAGATAGCGTTATAGCCTGCTTGCAGATATAATGTTCAAAGAAGGAATTTAATGCTATGGTCCATACTCCGATGTTGACTAGTGATTTATGTCGAAATATTCGAAAAGGGGAGCCACGGAGTGGTTGGAGGATTTGATATAGAGAAAAAGTAGGGTCAATGTCGTTTTAACCGGCAGCTTGATAACGTACAAAATATATAAGAAGCCGACCTAATATAAGGCCGGCTTTTGGTTTATGGAATGATCTATGCATTTGCGAGAGCAAGCCCTATATTCTCGACCATTTTGTTCCGAAGCTGCTCGCCATGACAACGCACAGGGGACATTTGCAGCGGAGCGCCGGCACCGAAGCCGAAATAGATAGCGATCAAACGGAATAGATGGCTATTTGTTATGTTAAATGCTTTATTGGCACCATGGTCACGCTCTGTTGCCTTCGCGAGAAATCCCGCATCTGTTAACTCCAAGAGGCCATAGTAAGCACCCGGCTTGCAAAGAAACCGCAACGGAATTCCAGGATTCTTCGAAATCGTGGCGTTAATCGCAATAACCATGGAAAAGTTCATCGGACTTCCAAGCGAAAAGCCATTACATTCTAAGTCTTTCGTAAAACATCAAGATATTTTAACTGGAATATCCCAAATTAGATAAAAATTTCACCTATTACTACTAAATCTATGGAGGAGTATACAATGAGTCGATTAAATAATTACGAGGTTCTAAATCAACTGAAATACATTGATGGTATAACTATTATTGATAACAAAGGGACTATCTTATTTACAGTCAAATTTAATCCTCGATTTCACTCTGAAGTTCTTGAACGTGAGGAAATATTGGGAGAAAGCTTATTTTCCGTATTTCCTACGTTGAATGAAAAATCGAGTACGTTGTTAAATGCAATGAAAACAGGTCGTCCGATTTTTAGAGGTAAGCAAGAGATTGTTGATTTTATGGGGCGGAAAATAGAAACCACAAATATTTCTTTACCTATCAGAGCCCATGGGAAAATTATAGGTGCGATTGAATTTTCGAAAGAATTAAGTAAAGAAAATCTTATTCCTAATAATACTATCGATATAAACTCAGAAATGTTTAAAGGTGATAAACGATTACTAGAAAATATTCATCCAGAACGAGCAAAATATACATTGAAAGATATTATTACGAATAACGAACAAATGAAGAATATAAAGCGCTTAACCGAAAAAATTGCAAAAGGGAGCTCACCCGTCTTTATATATGGTGAAACAGGAACGGGTAAAGAATTATTTGCTCAAGCGCTGCATAATGCCAGTAATCGCGTAGAAAAGCCTTTCATTGCGCAAAACTGTGCAGCAATTCCGGAAGCCTTAATTGAAAGTATTTTATTCGGTACAATTAAAGGGAGTTTTACCGGGGCGGAAAATAATCCAGGCCTATTTGAAATAGCGGAAGGAGGAACGATATTTCTAGATGAAATTAATTCAATGCCAATTCATCTACAGTCCAAGTTATTAAGAGTACTGCAAGACGGATATATTCGAAGATTAGGAGATAAAAATATTAGAAAAGTTGATGTGCGTGTAATCACTGCATCCAATAAACGCCCTGAAGATTGTGTGAAGGATAAAGATATTAGGCTTGATTTATATTACAGATTATGTGTAATGACACTCAATATTCCGCCATTACGGGAAAGGAAAGATGACATTAAGCTTTTATTAGAAACTTTTATTTCTAAATATAATGTGTTGCTGCACAAAAATATAAACAATGTATCGAGAGAAGTATATGACTTTCTCTTGAGGTACAACTGGCCGGGTAATGTACGGGAGTTGGAACATATTGTTGAATTTGCTATCAATCAAATAGAGGACTGGGAAGAAACACTTCAAATGAAAGATATTGAAGAACGTGTGAAGAATTTCATTCGTCATAGTGAAGAAGATCTTCAGGTTGGACCTTTAAAAGAAGCTGTTGCCAGATTAGAAAAGAAAATGATTGAAAAAGCAATTCAACAAACAAAAAACAATGTGTCTCAAGCAGCTAAAATGCTCGAAATCCCTAGACAAACTCTGCAAAATAAGATCAGATTGTACGATATTGTGCCCAAAAACTAACAATAAAGAAATAAAGTTATGCACGAAGTGCCCAAAAAATAACATTCACTGCTCAAATATTAACAATTTATCATTTTTTATAACTGCAATTGAAATATTTATAAAGAGAAACTCATGCTTTTTCTGCTTAAATCAGCCGAAAATGATGATTTATTTTGGCATACTTCTTGCTTACGTATACATATGAAACACAAGGGATTTGTAACCTTTCGAAGAATAGGAAGTAATATTTAGTCATAAAGGTAGGGAAAGGAGTGAAAGGTTGAGTTAGTTAGGAAAAAGGATTATAAAAAATTAGGAATTATATTGAATTAAAAAGGTACCTTATAGTGAAAAAATTTTATTGTCACAATGAAAACACAGTCGGTATTGAATAGGCAATATGGTGCTGTGAATTTTGAAACTAAGGGGGAAGCAAATTGATATTTGGTGTATTGAAAGATAGTAAAGTCGGGGAGTTCCGAGTAATAGCAACTCCATTAGAGGTCGGAACTATTAAAAGCGATGGTCATACCGTCCTTGTTCAAAAAGATGCGGGACTCCTAGCAGGGTTTAGCAATGAAGAATATGAAGAGCAAGGTGCTGAAATAGTAGACGAATTGAAGGAAATGTATGAAAGGTCTGACCTCTTGGCAAAGGTGAAAGAAATTGAAGAAATCGAGTACAAATTACTTAGAGAGAATCAAATTATCTTTACCTGTATCCATCCAGCTGCTAATGAAAAACAAGTCCAAGCCATTCTTGACAGCAAATGTATTGCATTTACGGCAGAAGATTCACATCGATTCGGCTCAGTGAATTGTGAAGCAGCAGGTAAACAAGGAGCTCTAATGGGCTTACACTCGATGCTAACGATAAATGGAGGCAAAGGGAAATTTGTAAGCGGATTAGCAGGAGCACCCAGCATTAAAGTCCTCATCCTCGGGGGAGGTCTAGTCGGAAAATCCGCATTACAAGTTCTACATTCATTAGGAGCTTGGTGTACTGTAATGGATATAAACTTCGGTACTTTAAGGGAAATTGGAAAGATCTACAACGAAAAAGTAAACACTCAAATATCAACTAAACAAAATATCCAAAAAATACTTCCGGAAATTGATATAGTGATTAATAGCGTGAAATGGCCAAAAGGTAATAAGGAATATTTAATAGATAGAGATATGCTCAACTTAATGGAAAAAGGATCTGTCATTGTAGATATTAGCAATGATGCTGAAGGGGCAATCGAGTCCTTCCGTGAAACCACTCATGATAATCCTACGTATATTGATAACGGCGTCGTTCACTATTGTGTGGGTAATATTCCAGGCGCTATAGCAAATTCCACATCCGTAGCATATGCTGCATCTGTATTAGGCCACCTTAGATCTATTCTAAATTCAGGTGTTAAAGAAGCCTGCATAAAAGATGGTTTTTTAAGACGGAGTCTGACGGCGTATAAAGGCTATCTCACTCATGAAGAAACTAGTGCTATTCAAAACAGACCATGGATAAAACCGGAAGATATCCTCGATATTACACAAGTGAAATTGGACATTGCACCACCCGCTACAGTTACAAGATCAGATTACTTTTTAAAAATCTAATCAGAAAAGGTGGATTCAGCTATGACGTTATATACGCTATTGGTAGACTTCACTCTCGCAAGTATACTTATATTAGTAAGTATGTTTATGCGGTCAAAAATCAAGTTATTGCAAAAGAATTTCATTCCCGCAAGTTTAATGGCAGGATTTTTAGGTTTAGCGTTAGGTCCTGGATTCCTGAATATCCTACCATTCTCAGCGGACATAGGTTCGTATGCAGGAGTCATCATAATTTTCGTGTTTGCTTCGGTAGGGATAAATGGATTTTCATTTACCCCGGGAAATATGAAAAAAGACCTCAAAAGAATGGGGGCATATGCTTCATACAAAATATTGATAATAGGCGTCCTCATTTTTATTCCAATTACATTTTCAATATTGGTTATTTCTAAATGGGTTCCTGAGATTAATTATGGTTTTGGGTTAATTTTGGCAACTGGATTCTATGGTGGTCATGGAACAGCAGCTGCGGTAGGATCAACCTTTGAAAATTTAGGTTTTGCTGCAGCAACTGATTTAGGTATGACATCAGCCACCATTGGTATTTTAGCAGGTATCTTCGGTGGACTAATATTTATAAAAATGGCCACAAAAAAAGGATATACACAATATGTTAAAGACTTCTCCGAAATATCAGAGGACATGAGGACAGGTTTAGTAAAGCCTGGTAATCGAGTATCCATAGGGACGGAGACGATTTCACCAATAGCACTTGATCCATTAGCATTTCATGTTGCGCTTTTACTAATTCCATCCGGTTTAGGTTACTTACTTAATACATATATTGCAGATACCTGGGGCCTAGACTTTCCAACATTTACAATAGCATTCATCGTTGCATTGTTAATGTATGCATTCATGGGCAAGGGGAAAAAGGGTGTCTATAAATATGTGGACGAAAATGTTGTAAATAGATTAGGTAGCTCAGCAACGGATTACCTTGTATTCTTTGGAGTAGCCTCAATAAAACTACCTGTCGTTCTTGAATATGCACTTCCACTTGGATTATTAATGCTTTCAGGAATGATAATTGTCATTTTAATGTTATGGGCAGTCGGTCCACTCATGAACTATGAAAGCTGGTTTGAGCGTTCAATATTTGTTTACGGTTATGCAACAGGTGTCTTTGCCATAGGGCTGACCCTATTAAGAGTAGTTGATCCAAATAATAAATCTAAGACACTCACAGATACAGCTATCGTGGGGCCGCTTAATACGCCTATAGAATTATTTGCATGGTCAGCTGGACCGGCAATGCTATTAGGTGGACAACACTGGTCATTTATTGGCATTTACGCGGCTATTTCTATTGTCTGCGTTGTAATATCCATTAAGTTAAAATGGTGGTATTGGAAAATTCCTTTAGAGGATAGGCCGGATGCATCTGCACTTGATCGCGATGGATGACGCAGGTGGTATCCACACCATTGGAAATAAGACTTGTAGTTGTAGTTACATGAAGTGAAAAATCAGCCATATAGATGGTTGTTTTGTTTCTGAATGTTTATTCCCTTTACAAATGACCTGCCAAGATTAGTTGCGCTCAGGATGAATGATATGTTGGTAGTCTTAATTAGAGTTGTTCGGTGTCTAAAGCAGAGTTAATGCTGTCGCTCCTGCGATGGCTAATACTCCGATGATGGTAAGATACCTGCTTGGAGAAAAGGCGATTATTTAAATCACCATCTCATAAATACACCTGTCCTGCCTGAATGTGTGACTGGATACGGTTGTCTACTTAAAATCAGATAGAGCCAAACATTTTACAGGCGTAACATTATTAATGGAGAATATCTAAGATAATAAGATTAATTATTAATCGGGTACACCAGCTTTAACGGGCGCTTGAATTTAATAAAAGGAAAGCACATATTATGCGTGACTAATATGTGCTCTTCTTTTTAGGAATTTATAATGTTTTAGGTCTTGAAATAAGGTTTATTCAATAAGGAAGTATAAATTAAAGATACCCATTTAATACTGTGCCAAAAAGATCGAATTCAGGATCTTTTGACTGGGCTTTTGGAGGGGCTTCGGATCGCCCTATTGAAGAGTTGATACCACCTTCAACTGACTCTACAAGGGTTTCGTCATTCTCTTTATGCAATGGGTTATCAATCATCCCAAAATCAACTCCTTTTTATAAGATAAACGAATGGTTAGTTATTAATTCCCTAAATACTTTTATTTTATGCAAAAAAATATGGTGATGACTGGAATTCATTGAAATGAACGGAGAAAAACGTGTAAGCAATCGTGATGATTTTTATGACAGGATGCATAATGATTATTTTATGCCCATAAAAAAAAATGGTACCGATTCATTGATCAGTTGAGGGATTTTGGTCTTCGGCCTTCTTAGTAGCAAAAGGATTGAAAAAGTTCATTCCACTTGTGGTTACAGGAAGCTCTAATGATCGGACCCGTTCTAATTGAAAGGTTAAAGTAGAGTGAGAATCCTTTCCTTTTTAACAAAGTAAGCCCACTCAGAAAAGCCGATCTCCTTTAGTCTTTTTTTAACTAGTTCAAATTCATCGCCAATACGTTCCGGTGTATGCGAATCCGATCCAAAGGTTACCTTCACATCATAGAAAAGAGCTCGTTCTAAAATGTCATCTGCTGGATACCACCCACCACAATCTTTCGTTTTACCAGAGGTATTAATCTCAATGGCGATATCTTCTGAACTAATGATTTTTAGCGTTTTTTCAATACTGTCTGTCTCAATGGAAGAAAAGGCTGGATAAAAACCTTTCATTGCATCAATATGGCCTAAGATTTGGAACACTCCGCTTTTAGCCGATTTCTGTATTAATTCATAATATTCATCCTTTACTTTTGACTGTTCTTTAGAGGTTAAGCCATCCCAACGCCCTCTTTTAAAAATGCTAATATCCTGAACATAATGAACAGATCCAATTATGTAGTCAAAAGGGTGTAAAAGATATTGATCGCGGTAGACTTCAATGTGATCAGGGAAGAAATCACTTTCCATTCCTAATAACACGTGAATTTTGCCTGCATATTTCTCTTTTAAGCGAAGTACTTCCTCAATATAAGGAACAAGCTCACTTTTTGCCATCGCAATAGTTGGGTATAGATGATCGTCCTCACTATAAAAGTATGGAGAATGGTCAGAAATCCCAATATAATGCAAGCCGTATTCGATGGCTTGCTTTACATAATCCTCAATTGTGCTGATAGCATGTCCACAGCGTTCATGGTGTGTGTGGAGATCAAATTTTATTGAATTCGTCATTTACTTAGTCCTCCTAAAGTGAACCAGATTGTCTTATTTTATCATATCCAAAATTCATATCCTTTCTCACAAAATGAAAGAAGATTTATACCTTACTACCCTCGAAAACGAATTTCTATCTTACGGATTTAATTTAATACCCATCAATTAAAGATATTTTAGTTCGAGTAATTGTATAAAGGTTGAATTCCCTAGACAAACTAGAATGTTCAAATATTTAAAAAGAAAGGGAAGATACTGAATGACAAAGGTATTGTATATCACGGCTCATCCTCATGATGACAAACAATCTTACAGTATGGCCGTTGGAAAAGCATTTATTGACACATATAAAGAAGTAAATCCTAGCCATGAAATTGTGAATATTGACCTTTATAAAGAAAATATTCCTGAAATTGATGTGGATGTTTTCAGTGGTTGGGGGAAACTTCAAGCTGGAAAGGGTTTTGAAGAACTCTCGTCGGAGGAGAAAACGAAAGTTAGTCGGCTCTCAGAATTATGTGAGCAATTCATAGCTGCCGATAAATATATATTTGTATCGCCTTTATGGAATTTTTCATTCCCGCCGGTTTTGAAAGCGTATATTGATTCAGTAGCTGTTGCAGGTAAATCATTTAAATACACCGAACAAGGCCCAGTTGGTCTTTTAACTGATAAAAAAGCCTTGCATATTCAAGCCCGCGGTGGTATTTATTCAGAAGGACCGGCAGCTGAAATGGAAATGGGTCACCGATATTTAAATATCATTATGCAATTCTTCGGAGTGCCTTCCTTTGAAGGTTTATTCGTTGAAGGACATGCAGCAATGCCTGATAAAGCACAAGAAATTAAAGAAAATGCTATAGCACGTTCAAAAGATCTAGCTTCTACTTTTTAAATCAAGGAGCCAACAATTTTTGTTGGCTCAGTTTGTCGACAAAAGGGGTTCGGAATTAAAAAATTCTGAACCCCTTTTGAAATTCCCTCTGAATTTCGCCTAAAGTTAAAGAGAGTGGGGCTCTACGAACCCACTATGTTAGGCCGTTTTTGGTCCTAGCCATGTCCAATTGACCTCTTCTTTAAATTAATGGCAGCGAAAGTAAGCCATATTTGTTTCAACTATGGTTTCCATTATTGAATGAAGGTCAGTTTAATTAAAATAACTGGATCAATACTTGGGCCTCCTACCTCTGAATACATATCTTTCACCAAGTCATAAAAAAGGGAAGTCAATGGTAGCCTCCAGTTTACGAACCAAATGGTTCGGTGGCACCAGTTGATCTAAAGTAATCATTTCAAGTTGATCTCGCTGAATAGAATCATGTTTAGAAAGCATCCTCATCACCTCAGGTTTTAATACTTCTATATTTAAAACAAAAATGACTCTAGGCAAAAGTGTTCTATCTAAAAGGTAAGACAAAGTTGATTGGAGCGGGTGTTCGAGACTCCTGCTTAGAAAAGCGCGTCTAGGGGAGACCCCGCAGGCGAAAGCCGAGGAGGCTCCCCGACCGCCCGCGGAAAGCGAGTGCCTGTAGTGGAAATCAACGTCCGTATTTGTACAAGCCATAAAAATAGACAAACTCGATTTTCATCGAGTTTGCCTACAGTTTGAGCCAACAATTTTTGTTGGCTCTTTTTTTGTCAAAATAAAAAATAATTATATGTATGAATTCTTCTTCACCAATCATAGCGCATTAAGACTTCGTATTTTATCCGCAAGTTAAAATCTGGACCGACCTAACGTCGTTTCAACATGGAATTATATTAATCATTGTATAAAAAGTCAGAAAAATATAAAATGTACTTAAATCGGAGGGCTTCTTCTTATGTCATGAGTAAGGTTTTCAAATTGTTCCACTATCATTTAAATATTTATTTCTTAAGAGAAAAGAGTGGTTTTTATGATGAAAGACATTAAAAATATCTATTGTGTAGGTCGAAACTATGCCTTGCATGCAAAGGAATTGAATAATGAAATACCAACTTCCCCTTTTTTATTTTCAAAACCGACTCATTCGCTCGTGGAGGCACACGGTCAGTCAATTACTTTGCCGAGTAATCAGGGTTCCGTTCACTTTGAAACTGAACTTGTCATACATATCGCAAAACAGTTCGAACCAGGAATGAAAGTAGATGAAATAGTAGACTCCATGGCCATTGGGTTGGATCTGACACTTAGAGATGTTCAATCACAGTTAAAACAAAAACAGCATCCTTGGCTTTTGGCTAAAGGATTCAAAAATTCGGCAGTTGTTAGTGATTTTATTTCGTTTCCAGGTGTTGAAGCATGTGAACAATTAGATTTTTCCCTTTTAAAAAATGGAGAGCGTGTACAGGTCGGGAATATTAAAGACTTACTTTTTGATTTGCAAACCATTATAGAATTTACAGCAGAGCATTTTGGGCTTGGAAAAGGAGATATAATTTATACCGGTACTCCAAGTGGCGTCGGTCCTCTTTCAGATCAGGACCAGCTTTCACTTAACTGGGGTGGAAATGAAATAGGGTCCTGTTCTGTTACAATGGGTTAAAGAAAAAAGCAGTCATTTTGACTGCTTTTTTTATGGATTAGCTCAATTTTAGACAAAAAGAAGAAACTCGTCTAAAATAACCATATAACATACATGGATGGCACGCACTTTTTTAAAATAAGTTTAACCATTACATTATGGCTTGGTAAAATTATTTTTTATGGAGTATCTTAGAACAATTTATATGCCTTATGATAATCAATTAAAGTGCCAAATTTTAATTATATAGGATGGAACAGGGTGGAATGTGCATGAAAAACAACCAAGAAAAGAAGTATTTAGATAATTGGCTCTCGATTACAAATATTCAAATGGGCATTACGAATGAGCTGGAAAGTGCTTTGCAAAAAAATCATAACCTTTCATTAAAAGAGTTTTACGTTCTTTACTTTTTATCCAAAACAAGCGAAAAACAATTGAGGCTACAACAATTACAAGAGATGGTAGGATTAAGTCAAAGTGCTATATCCAGGCTGGTAGTCAGGCTTGAAGCAAAAAGCTGCGGCGTATTACAAAGGCAAATATGCGAAGATGATCGAAGAGGTATTTACACACGGTTAACTACATTAGGTGAAGAAAAACTACAAATATCCTTAAATACTGTTCATGAAATTCTGCACTCTGCTTTTTCAAAAGAAAACCTTCAAGAGGAATTGCAATCCTTAATCGAGAAATTATAATATGGTCCTAATATCCCTTAATAACGTGAAGTCGGTTATTTCTATATATTTTAGATAGGAATATACCTTTAGCCCAGTAAGGTAATAATGAACGGATCTGTTGTGAAAGGGAGACGTGTTTATCCGGATTTGAATGTAAGCGCATGCATTTAAGAGGGATGGAATAGATTTGTTTTACCAGCGAGGATAAATTAGTTTAATGGCTAATAATGTTCCGGGAAATGGATATATCATAATAAAGACGAACTGTTATTTTTAAAGTATTTTCTAAACAAAAAAAATGCCAGGACGGAGGATTGTTAGCTCCTGGCATTTTTTTTAGAGAGAAAATTGAACTCTCTCTTTCTTTACTTTGACGTTTTGTTGCTGGATTTCCCCTATATTAAAATAATTAATAATTAAAGAGAAGGAATCAATCCTTCTCTTTTTAATTGGCTCTTTTCGTAAAGATTGTTGTTTTTAAAACGAAACTATTTAAGGTTGATTGGAGCGGAAGTGCGAGACTCCTGCGGGAGCAGCGGGACAGGTGAGACCCCACAGGCGTTTACACCGAGGAGGCTCACCGCCCGCCCCGCGGAAAGCGAGCATCTGGAGGGGAAATCAACCACAACTCACTACCCGGTTAAATAGCAACAAAGTATGTGAAAACAGCCTTTTAATTTAATAATCCATCAACAGCATCATAAAAGACGACGAACTCCATTATCAAAAGAAGATCACTTACTGCGGCAAATTATTTGAAACTATTTTCATTTTTTCACGTAATACTATCAGGGATAATTTAGAAATCTCATAAAAAACAAATGGATTTCCAGTTATTTCTAATTACGCCCCATTATACATATAAATTCTAATATTGGTTTGACGAAGGGAAGAGGACGTATGTTTAAAAAAATCTTAGCCAGCTTTGGAAAAGGAGCTGCAACTGTAGATTTACAATGTGACAATCATAATTATCAAGCTGGAGAAAGCATTCAAGGGCAGATAGTCATTCAAGGCGGTGAGGTGGAACAGAAAATCAATCAAGTGACTGTCCGGCTGATGATGAATGTGGTATTAAACCAAGGAAGCGTTACTAAGGAAGTTGCACATATACCATTAATTAATCGAGATTGTATTCAGCCCAAAGAACGTAAGGTCATTCCTTTTCATTACGTCCTACCTGCGAATTTACCTATTTCAAGGGGAACTGTCTCATACTATCTGGATACACATCTTGATATTGAGGGCGGGGTCGACCGCAAAGATGTAGACCGGCTAGTCATCCAATCCCAGGAATCCATCACATCCATTTTTAATGCAATGGCTCAATTAGGATTTCGCGAGACAGCTGACTCAGGTAAAATCGATCAATATGGACAGGAATTTGCTTTCTTTCCCACTCAACAATTCATGGGACAAGTAAATGAAGTGGAAATGCGGTTTGCCAATGAAGAATCAGGTATCCGGGTCTGGATGGAGGTTGACTGTAAAAGCGGCTACAAGGAAATTGAAGCGAAACGAGAGTTTCTTTTAAATCGAGAAGTTCTTGAGCAAGAAGACGATCTTCATAAGCTACTTGGAAAGTATATATCGGAAGCTATTGAACAGCCTCATGCTTTTACACGGCCGTTCTCTTATTCCGCAAACCATACTCATGGTCGCTCTTCCCAAATGGGAAACGCTATTCCTGGAATGGTTGGTGGATTAGCAGTGGGTGTTTTAGGGACTATGTTATTCACTGAGATGATGGAAGGTTTTGATATGGAGGAGATGTTTGAAGAAGCAACAGAGGAATTTGATGGGGGATTTGATTCATTTTTTGATAATGGGGATGGGGAATCCTAAAAATAATTAGGGTATGTTATAAAATAAAAAAAGGCGCACTAATCAGTTCTTGAGTATGAATTAGTAAACAAGCGTTACTTACTTTGATCAGTAAGTAACGCTTGTTTTATTGTTGTTTTTATAAGCCAGGAAGAGAACATTTCATAGTGCACTTGCTTTCTATTGCGCTCCGATTCCCCCTTAATCCTCCTATATTTGGAAAAGTTTTATCATCAGTCTAAAATCTCCGTTCTCCTTTCCCGGAACAGTTCACTAAAAACGAAGTCATAGCTAGCCGATTGTGATAAAGGATTAGGTGAAGATCATGAAGGAAAATGAAGAAGTGATGGAGAGAAAATATGAATGTTCAACTATGATAACCACAAAGTTAATGGAATTGACATTCTTTCATCTTCTGAAAATAGCCCTTCATTTTTTGGTTTGGCGTGAAAAAAATGAATAAACAATCATATAAGGCTAATTCTATAGACAAGAATGTTAAAAAGGAGATTACATCGTGAAGCCATATGAAATAAAAAATATGATTATTGATGACGAGTTTAATGGTGAAGAATCGGTTACAGCTGACTTTACTCACAATGATAAAGATTATAGCATTACTTTAAAAAAAGAAGATCTTGAAATAATTAATGCATGGGTTTTTGAGGATGGTTCATCTCTTCCTGCAAACTTATCAGGTACTATCATTGAATCATTAAGAGAAGATATTAAAAAGAGAATCTAGTCATTGGCACTAGATCTTTTTTTGTCATTTTCTTAATCGAAGAAAAATGTAGCCTTGTTTATATGGATGATAAAAGATAATGAAAAATTATTGCTTGTGGTGCAATACCAATAAGAGTATTAATATGTTTTACTTCAGAAAACTTGTGTACAAGGAATTCTAACTGTTTTGTTTACTAAATTAGTTAGTATAGCTAAAAGGTATTTAAAAAAATATGGCTTTCTGAATAAGAAAAAAACCTTAATCGAAGAAAAAGTCCCAATGCGCTAACTAAAGGTACTATTGAGGACTTTAATAAAAATACGAGTGAAAGTTAATTCACTCGTACTTTTTTAAAACGATAGCTGCATTATGACCTCCAAAACCAAATGAATTGGATAGACCAGTACTTATTTTCACTTTCCGAGCAACACCTGGTACATAATCTAAATCACATAATGAATCAGGCTTTTCTAAGTTGATGGTTGGAGGAATAATTCCTTCCTTTAAACTTTTTGCCAAAGCAATTGCTTCCACGCCTCCAGCTGCTCCTAACATATGACCTAGCATAGATTTATTAGCTGTTATTGGGATTTGATAAGCTTTTGATTCAAATAGCTTTTTAATCGCTAGTGTCTCAGATAGATCTCCCACTTCTGTACTTGTTGCATGTGCGCTAATAACATCAATCTCTTCTGGAGAAATATTTGCGTTTTTCAAAGCCATTTTCATTGCAAGGTAGGCTCCTTTTCCTTCTGGGTGTGTAGCTACCATATGATAGGCATCAGAACTTGCACCATACCCTATGACTTCAGCATAAATCTTTGCATCTCTGCGTAAAGCGTGGGATAAAGATTCCAAGATTAAAATTCCTGCTCCTTCTGACATGACAAATCCATCTCGATTTACATCAAAAGGGCGGCTAGCTTTAGCTGGATTATCGTTTCTCGTTGATAATGCTGTAGCATTACCAAAACTAGCTAGTGATAAATCTGTAATAGCTGCCTCTGCTCCTCCAGCAAAAACGGCATCAGCTTCTCCAAAGCGAATAAGCCTGAATGCTTCACCAATAGCGGTATTTCCGATTGCACAAGCAGAAACAGGTGACATAGTAGGTCCCATTGCGTTCCATTTAATACTAATTTGGGCTGCGGCAGCATTAGAAATCATGGCTGGTACCAGGGTTGGACTGACTCTTCTTGGACCTTTCTCTCGAAGAGTATCCACATTTTCAATCAATGTTTCAATTCCTCCTATCCCCGAACCAACATATACGCCAAGTCTTTCTAGATTGATATCATCAATATCTAATTTAGAATCAGTCCAAGCTTGTTCAGCAGCAGCCAAAGCAAATTGGGAAAAGCGATCTAGACGTCGGGCTTCATTTTTTCCTAAAGTATCATCTGCATTAAAATCACGAATAATTCCAGCAATTTTTGCTTTATGGTTGCTCACATCAAATGTATCAATAGAGGAAATGCCTGACTTACCTTCAGTCAGATTTCTCCAAAATTTTTCTACGTTGTTTCCAATAGGAGAGACTACTCCCATTCCGGTAATAACGACTCTTTCCATTTTTCATCACCCCAAATGAATAGTATACTCGTATTATATCTCAGGGTTATCCTATTACAAGTGAGCGTTTATCCTGGTATAATAACTACCCGGTTAAATGGTTATGATGGAGGGTTTAGAAATGAATGATAAAACCAGACTTGAAGCTTTGTCTACATTTTTGAAAACGAAGCGATCCCAAATTAAGCCTGAATCTATAGGTATACCTACTGGTACACGGAGAAGAACACCTGGCTTACGAAGAGAAGAAGTTGCACATTTGGCGGGAGTCAGTACTACTTGGTATACGTGGCTAGAGCAAGGTCGGGATATAAAGGTCTCTACAAGCGTATTGGACTGCATATCTACAGCTCTGCAATTAAATAATGATGAACGAGAGTATCTATATGATTTAGCTTTAGAAGTGAAATCATCCATTATTCATCGAAAGAAGGATCAGCCAAAACTTAGTCCTTCTTTGGAAAGAATTTTAGCGGAGTTAACGTATTGCCCTACTATCATTACAGATCGACATTGTCATATTGTAGGATGGAACAATGCTGCCGCTCACGTCTTTCTAGATTTTGAACAACTTCCTGATGACCAAAGAAATTTAATCCATCTATTATTTACAAGAAAAGAATTAAAATCATTAGCTGTGAATTGGGAGCATTTTGTTAAAGGATTTCTTTCCATTTTTCGTGCCTATTATGGTCACTACTTAGGTGATGAGTGGTATAACCTATTTATTAAAGAAATGAGTGATTCTCATCCGGAATTTCAATCTTTATGGCAAGAAAGTCAAGTGAGTAAAGCTCCAGAAATGATGATTGAATTTAGACATGCCAAAGCCGGTAAGATGCTGTTTAATTTAACTTCTCTCCAAGTCCAGGGGGACATGGACCTAAGATGCAGTATCTATACACCAGTAGAGGGAACAGCTACGGAAGATAAATTAAAAACGATTTATGAAAAAAATCTCCATTGAAAGTTAATAAACCAGCATATCTACAGTCTATGAAATAATACTCGCAAAATACTTCAACTAAAGTGCTTTACTTCAATAAGGCAGGTTGCTGAGGCAGCCTTTTTCATATGGCACGAACGGGACAGTTTAGTTTAGGTATATTTCTTCACCAAATTATAGAAAAATCCGGTTATCCTAGTTAGGCAAAGGAAAACCGGATTTTTTCTTTAATTGGTTCTAAAGCAATAACAATTGCAAAAGATGGTTTCATGGAACCAGCTTTAACACCAAATAATTTGCTCATGAAGTATTGCTACCAATCGATTCGTTTTCCATCTTTGAAGAATCCCCCGTTAGGTCCTTCAGCCCCAGTAGTAGCTAACCAAAGGATAGATTCAGCAGCTTGCTCAGGAGTTCTTGGAGCAGATGGTCCCCCCATATCTGTACTTACCCATCCCGGGTCGACCGCATTTATTTTGATATCAGATTTGATTTCTACAGCTATTAATTGTGTCAATCCATTCAGGGCAAATTTGGACATTTTATAAGCCCCTACTCCTGGATATGACATTTCGCTCATTGCCCCATATTCTGAGGAAACATTGATGATTCTCCCATAGCCTTGTTTTTCCATGAGGGGAATAAAGGAACGGATCATATGGTAAACTCCAAAGAAATTGGTTGCCATTGTATTCTCTAAAATTGATGGATCCATATTCAATAATTGTTTATTCTCATCCAGATACACGCCAGCATTATTAATCAATACGTCTAATCTTCCATACTTCTCATTTATTGCTACCGCAGCTTGACGGATGCTTTCTTGATTATTGACATCTATCGACACAAACGAAACGTCCAGATTTGACTCCCTAAGTTGTTGTATCGCTTTATGACCCATCTCCGGATTTCGACTTGACAAAATAACCTTAAAACCTAGCAAAGCTAATTGTTTGACCAATTCATATCCAATTCCTCTATTTCCGCCTGTGACAAGTGCAACTTTCGTATCCTTTGACATGTTAATTCCTCCATTTTTCGGATAATAATTTTGATCAGAGGAGATTTCTCCAGTTAAAGCCTGAAACATCCCGAGAAGAAATTGAAAGGCTGTCAAGATCTTCTCGACAGCCTAAATTTCAGAAAATGAATAGCTCTTAGTTTTATCTTCCTTTTATTATTACCAAGGTTGACTTGTTGGTCCAATTGTAAACTCATTAATGTTCGTATCTTCTGGCTGATCAATAGCGAATGCCACAATATTGGCAACTCTATCAGGTGCAATACCATATTGTTCGTACAGCGCAGTCATACCTTCCGAAATATTCTTATCAGTAATCGTATCCAGCAATTCCGTGTTGATCGCTGCTGGATAAATAGTTGCTGTGCGGATGTTAGTACCTTCTTGGGCAGATTCCATACGCAAAACTTCCATTAAATCACGAACAGCCCACTTTGTTGCTCCATAAACAGCACCGCCTGGGTATGCTTTAAGCCCAGCTACTGATGACGTAGTGATGACATGTCCAGACTTTTGCGAAGTAAATGTTGGCAATACTGCTGCGATACCATTCAATACACCTTTAATATTAACGTCAACCATGCTGTTCCACTCGTCAGTTTTTAATTCGGAAAGTGGTGAATTAGGCATTAGTCCAGCGTTCAAGAAGATAACATCAACACCGCCAAAAGTGTCTTTAGCTAGTTGAACAAGCTGCTGACTATCATCTGGGTTAACGACATCTGTGACGTGATAAGTCACTTGACCACCGTTCGATCTAATTTCTTCTGCTAATTTTGCTAAACGCTCTTCACGACTTGCGCCAAGTACAACTTTTGCACCTTTTTCAGCTAACAGCTTAGCTGTTGCTTCCCCAATACCCGAACTTGCGCCTGTAATTACAACCACTTTGTTTTCAATTGTCATTTCGTTTCATCCTTTCATGTAAAATAAAACTACAATTGATGTTTTCTCGACATCTGTCTATAATTTAAAATATAAATTTTAACAAAACAAGGCATATAAATCGTTAATTTAATCAGTTTTGTTGTTTAAACAACAAATCAATAAAAATTGTTGACTATCTCAAGGAAAGTATGGTGTAAATATGGCAAAAGTGGATAGAAGAATTGTAAGAACTCAAGAAGCAATTAAGAAAGCATTTCTTGAATTGATGTCTGAAAAAAATTTTGATAGCATGACCATTCAGGATATTTCTGACAGGGCAAATATTAACCGTGCAACTGTTTATCTCCATTACTTGGATAAATTTGATCTGTTGGATAAAATCATAGAAGAACATATCAATAACATGGTTAACCTTTGTGAATCGGAAGCTGAAATGGATTGGATTGAATCGACTGTACACTGCATGGAATATCTTGAACGTAATTATTTATTTTTTTCGACGATGTTGGCAAGTGAGGGAGCTCCGTACTTTCGCAGCCGGTTTGTTCAGCATAATATCGAAGAGTTCAAAAAAGACGTGGATATAACAAAAGGAAAAAATTTTGGCCAAAGTGAAGATGTAGTTGTCGAATTTGTGGCAAATGCTTATGTAGGTGTAGTGGAATGGTGGTTAAAAAATGGCATGCCTTATCCACCAAAGGAAATGGCAGAGAACGTAGGGGACTTATTAGAGAGGATTTTATAGAAAATGTTAAGAATTACAAATAAATATTTGACTATTCTGGAAATTATTGATAATATTTACGCATAAAAGAATCAATCGGCAATGGCGCCTGTTTCAATAGCTAATAACGAGCTATTGGGCAGGCGTCTTTTGCATTTTTCAGGGGGGGATAATATGAATAATAGAACCAAATTAAAGGCTCTATTTGGCATGATCATCATTTGCTTGTTTTTGTCTGCTTCCTTAGGAGCGACTGCAAGCGGAAATGCAGTTTCGAATGAGCCAAAAAGGGAGGGCCACTGTATTCAAGTGTTGGATAAAGGAAAATGGGCTCCTGACACCTATAAGTCTATTCAAAACCTAATTGATAAGCATGGTGCTGGAAGTACAGCATACGATCCAAAACGAAAACCTTATGTTGTTTTTGATTGGGATCATTCGAGCATCATGAATGATACGGAGGAGGCCCTCTTTCTTTATCAAATTGATCACTTGGCATATAACATGCAACCGGAAGAGTTTTATGAAGTGATCAAAAAAAATGTGCCGAATGGACCCTTTTCACACGAGTTTAAAAACCTTCAGGGAGATGCAGTCACTCTCAAGCAAATCGCCGAGGATCTGAAACGCGATTACGAATTTCTTTATTCCAACTATAATGGGATGAATGGAAAAGAGCGGTTAGAAACGCTACATTCAACTGATCGATTTAAAGATTTTAAAGCGAAAATGTACTTTCTGTATGAAGCCATTGGGGAAACATACGGTGTTGAAATCGGATATCCATGGGTGCTTTATTTATTTGCGAACATGTCGACCGAAGAAATTCAGCAGCTTGCAGAGGCTTCAAATGATTATAACTTAGGGGCGGGAATGGCATCGGTGACGCTTATAAGTCCTGGGTCCATGTTAGGAAAAGCCGGTACAGTTGAAGTTACCTATACAACAGGACTGCGTCTGGCCTCGGAAATCGCAAACTTAATGCATACTTTTATGGAGAATGGGATTGACGTTTATGTTATTTCGGCTTCGATGGAAGAGGTGGTGGAGGTATTTTCGTCAAATCCAAAATACGGCTACAACCTTCCAAAGGAAAATGTCTTTGGGATGAGATTAAAAAAGAAGGAAGGAATTACTCAAGCAGAATATGAAGACAATTGGCCGATCACTGCTCGAGAAGGTAAGGTGGAAGTGATCGAACACGCCATCTCCAAAAAGCGGGGCGGATACGGTCCGATATTCGTAGCTGGAGACAGCAGTACAGATTATGAAATGCTGACAATTAAGAGTTTGAAACTAGGTTTAATTATCAACCGCCTCAAAACAGGTGATATCGGCAAGCTTTCGAAAACAGCTGCAGAAAGTATGGGCAAAAACAACCCGAAATATGTTCTCCAAGGAAGAAATGAGAATACAGGCTTATGGATACCGACTGAATACACGATCAAGCTTGGGTCAAATGAAGAAAAATTGTTGGCGAATTAAAAAGATTCGTTCCAGCAGATTCAGTCAAACTGGGAGTATAAAATAAAGATTGATGATGGCATCTTAGACTCGCTTTTATACATTCAAGTTTCCGAAACATATCCAAAATCAGTGTAAATCATGCACCCTATTTCCATTAAGCCATATTAAATGAAGATAAATCTTCTACTCTCATTTAGTAAACATAAAGTATTTTTGGTTTTACATCTTGAAGAATTTAATCAAATTCGGTAGCAAACAAGCGTATTTATATAAATTCTAAATCTCCTCCTAATCTAGTGGATTGCCGATTACCCTATTTCTCCTTGTAGTGTCACAGCTTCGCTAGTTATATGAGATCTACGTCCCAACCAGCCTAATCATGTTTCTACAAGCAGGGGCAAACTGTTTAGTTGACGGGGTTTATCCCACGAGCAGGTACGTTTTGCCCCGGCTACCGTTATAATAAAACCATATAAAAAATGGTCAACCAGAAATATTTTCTGGCTGACCTTATACGAACGGGTGCGTTAGCTGATTAAGGAACAATTAAAAATGTAAACGGGATTAATAATTTATTCTTATAACTTTATAGTAATTCAGTATTTTACTGAATCGCGAATAGGTGATACAGTTTTTTTATATTTACAAATATTTTTAAAAGGAGGTTATATATGGAATATACAGAAACGATTTTTAAAAGCTATTTCTTCTTTCTCTTTCAATAGTCAAATGAGAAAGGAATGATCTATTTATGGACATATTGTGTGATGAGGCTATTAATCTTTCGTTCAGGGAGGACAACCTATGAAAAAGTTTTTTGCTTTTCAAGTTTTAATTGCATTGTTTATTGGAGCACTTATCGGACATTTTTTCCCTGAACTTGGCCAATCCTTAAGACCAATTGGCGACGCTTTTATTCATCTTATTAAAATGATTGTTGTGCCTATTGTTTTCACAACCATTGTCATTGGGTCATCGGGCGACGGAAACATGAAAAAAATGGGTTCATTAGGACTTAAAACAATTATATGGTTTGAATTTATTACCACTCTGATTCTAGGTATAGGTCTTTTACTTGTTAACATTCTAAAGCCTGGTGCTGGGCTTAATTTGTCCCACCTCGCTCAAAAGGATATCACACAATTAAATGAAAGCGTTACCAAAGTTGTCGATTTTAAAACGATGCTTGTTAACATCATTCCAAGCAACATTGTTGATGCGATGGCAAAAAGTGATTTATTAGCTGTTATATTCTTCGCTATTTTATTTGGTGCAGCTGCTGGAGCAATTGGCAAAAAGTCAGAGCCGGCAATGAAGTTTATGGAATCAGTTGCAAATATCATGTTTAAACTGACACAAATGGTCATGGTAACCGCTCCGATTGGTGTACTCTCTCTCATGGCAGCCTCTGTAGGTCAGTATGGTATTGCCCTTTTAATCCCTATGGCAAAGTTGATTGGGGTTGTGTATCTTGGGCTTGCTATTGTTATTTTCGTTCTGTTTCCAATAATTGCTTGGTTCTTGAAGATTTCTTACTTTAAAGTGTTTCGAATGGTATGGGATTTGTTCCTTATCGCTTTTTCTACAACAAGTACGGAAACCATTCTGCCTCAGTTAATGGATCGAATGGAAGCATACGGTTGTTCGAAACGTGTTGTTTCATTCGTTATTCCTTCTGGGCTATCACTGAATTGTGATGGTTCGACATTGTACCTTTCTGTTTGCTCTATTTTCCTAGCACAGGCATATGGCATCCCAATGGATTTTGGCCAACAGTTGATTGTAATGGGGGTTCTTGTTGCAACCTCAAAAGGAATTGCTGCTGTTCCATCCGGTTCGCTAGTTGTCCTTTTAGCTACCGCCTCAGCAGTAGGGCTTCCTGCAGAAGGCGTCGCAATTATAGCAGGCATTGACCGTGTGCTGGATATGGCACGTACAGCTTGTAATACTCCTGGACATGTTCTCGCTTGTATTGTGGTTTCGAAGTGGGAAAAAGAGTTCCGTCAGGAAGAATGGAAAGCTCAAACAGAACAGTCAAGCATTCGGCAGGTACCACCAACATTTTGATGATACGTTAAGCAGTATCATTACATCAGAAGAATTGGGAAAAGCAATGATACAAGTAGCAAGGACTGGATATTCTTCGCCCCATTGTTGAAAGTCATGAGTTAAAACTAATGATGGGGTCTGACACATATTATGATTAGTCATCTTGAAGACTTTTTTTTGAATTGTATTGCTGTTGGGTGGGTGAAGTAACTGGGAAGCGAGAAGGTGAGATACCTTTGAGAATCAATGGCTTTGACATTGATCAGGAAAAACGTTTGTGAAAGAACACTGCGTTAGTTTAAATCGGAGCTGCCTTTAAGGCAGCTTTTTCTTTATGCAACTATCGGGGCAGATTACCGTTTTTGTTCATTATGACTAACCATTTTGATAGATTCAGCCAGTAATGAATTCCCACGATGGCGGTGTCTAAACGGTTTACTAAATTTCTAAGTTCTTTGATCGAACTTAGAAATTTAGTAAACCCCTCATCGTTATTTTCAAAGGTTAGAGGATGACCGACCAAAATTCCTCGATAGTTAACAGCTCAAGCAACATGAAATTGTTGTGCAATATCAATTCCTACAACAAGATGATTCTCTGTTCAACAATAGGACCATATTCTTGAATATCATTCTGTTATAATATGGTTTATTGAACCTTAAAAAACTTAGGAGTGACAGTAAGAAATGCTTAGAGTAGATGTAGCGTATGCATTTATATAAGGAAGATGAACACAAAATCCTGATGGTTAATAACAAAGGTGGGACTTGGTCTCTTCCTGTTGGTGCCGTGGAACAAGGGGAAATTTTGGAACAGGCAGTTATTCGTGAGACTAAGGAAGAAACAGTTTAACAATTGAAGTTGAAGAGGTTCCAGCTGTTAATGAAGCAATTTTTAAGGAAAAGGACCATCATGCATTATTTATAACATTTAAAGCAAAAATCGTAGATGGTGAAATTTCAATTCAAGATAAAGATGAAATTTCAGAAATAGTATGGGTAGACATACCAAAGGCTAATGAATGGATGCCTTATCATCCTAATGGTGTAGAAAGTTTACTTAAATCCTCGTCTCCTTATATATTTCAAGCTTAAAATCTAACCTCGTTTCTTCTTCAACGAAAGGGCGTCTTTCTTTAATAATAAGGCGTCTTTTTGTATTGGGCCAGTTGAAGTGGGAAAATAAGAAACTATAATAGAAGTAATTTTGTAATACATAATTGGGGGAACTTTGTATGAAAAAAAAGATTTATATTGTGAGACATTGTGAAGCACAAGGGCAACCTTCGGAGTCACAACTAACTGATAAAGGATATAAACAAGCGATATATTTATCTGAATTTTTCTCCAATCCTAAAATTGACCGAATCATATCAAGTCCTTTCTTACGTGCAATTCAGTCAGTAGAACCAATAAGTGAGGAAACAAACATAAAAATAGAGATTGATGAACGTTTATCAGAACGCACACTTAGTACAACGGATTTACCTGACTGGCTTGAAAAACTTAAAGCAACATTCGATGATTTGGAGTTGAAATTTGAAGGAGGAGAGTCGAGTAAAGAAGCTATGAACCGAATAGTAAACGTTGTAGATGAAGTTTTTAAAAGTGAAACTGAAAACACAATAATCGTTACTCACGGAAATTTAATGTCTCTACTGCTAAAGAATTATGATAACAGCTTTGATTTTGATTGTTGGAAGAATCTTAGTAATCCTGATGTGTTTCTATTAAGTTATACAAACAATGAAGTAAATATGGAACGTTTATGGCGAGAAGAACCGATAAAAAATATTAAATAGGCAATTTATCTTGTTCAATTATAGGGCGCGATTCTTTAAGAAAAACTAACAAAGTCGATTCCTTAATGTAAAGGAGATCGACTTTTTATGTTGGAATTCTTTTAGCGTATAAAATTTCGGAAATGGGCTTTATAGTTTGCTTGACCGTTTGTAAACGTAATACTTTTTTGTTGATATTCTAAAAATCAAAAAGCAGGAACAATTTTTAATTCTTAGGCATCACCTGATTTATCCTGCTTCTTTTCAACAGTCGTTAACTCAGGATTTTCCCCTTCTCCTTTATCTTCATCAGATACTAATCCCTTGGTTGCACCCTTGAATTCAGTTAAAGTACGTCCAAAGGCTCTACCGATTTCCGGCAGCTTTTTAGGTCCAAAAATAATCAAGGCAATGACAAGTATTAAAATTAAACCTGGTATACCTATACTTTGAAACATAATAATTCCCCCAAGTAATTAAATTTTGTAATTCCTTTTAGATCATTTTTAGAATAACTTCAGTAAAAAAAATCGTTTAAATCCATATTCTTATCAAGTTTTTTTAAGCCCTGATTTATTTTAATTACCGTTGAAATTTTTGGTCGATAGTTCGGATCGCTACATAATTTTGAAATTGTACCTCTACTTATATTTGATGCTCTTTCTAAATCTAATTCATTTAGGTCTTTTTGTTTATCCACCCATCTACCAAAATTACTTCTTTTTTTCCAAAGTTTCATTACCAATTACGCTCCTTTTAATTAGTTTTAGCAGCGTTGATTAAATTTTAAATTCAACAATGTTGAATAGCTCTACCAAGTTCGGGAATTGTTTATGGGTCCAAACAAGATTAAGGCATCCCTTAAAATTTCACGAAAAATGCAGTAAAGTACATGATTAATAGTCCAATCGCGAAACCAGAAAGATTTAACCATGAAACAGATGCTTCATTATGTTTTCTATGATCCTCAATGAGCATTTTTGTTATTACATAAATTACTTGAAGAATGGCCCCTGCTCCAATACCAAGGAATAAAGCTCCCCAAATTGGTGAGAAGATAAATCCGCCCACCCATGTACCCGCAATGGCGGGTGCACCTGCGATAACTCCAAGTAATAGAAAGTCTCTAAAACGAGGTGTGGCCTTTAATAAAGGAGCAGCGATTCCAATCCCTTCCGTGATGTTGTGAAGGGTAAACCCTACGATTAAAAAGGTTCCTAAAGCAGCTTCACCTAGTGCAAAGGAAGAACCAATTGCCAAACCTTCTCCAAAGTTATGAAGGCCAATTCCGGTAGCCATTAACAAAGCCAGACCAAAAGGGGAATATCCTTTCCTTTCTTGTTTTCTTTGTTGATACTGATCAAAGCCGATCAATAATAAAAAGGTTAAGGAAGCCCCAATTATGACAACCATATTCCCCTGAAAGACAGAAGGTGCTTCTGCACCAATTTCAAATCCATCAGCCAGAGTCCCGACAAATAAGAATAAAAGGAGCCCAACGGTTAGAGCAAGAATCCCATTTATAGATTTTCGTGAGAAACGTTTCATAAATGGATACCATAACAACCCCAATGTGATCGGGACAATTCCAACGTAAAATCCGATTAAGCCGTAATTAAGAAAGTTGCTCCAGGTGGTTTCTGGAGTGAGTGTGGCAGCTGCAATTTCACCTTCCGTGATAATGCCATTCTCTGTGATTAACTTAATGGTATGTGGATCACCTTCCACCCATGGGTATGAGATGGTCACCTTTCCCTCATCAAATCGTTCAAGTTTTGCTTGAGGAGAGACATTATAATTCCACACCGAATCATTAACCATCACTTGAGAAATCGTTAAGGGTTTAGGTCCGGTATTACTAACAGATAATTCGAAACCGATTTTAGTTACCTTGATGCGTTCAATGTTCAAGACTTCTATCGGTGCTGCAGGATCTTTTTCTACACCTGCGCCATTCATTAGCACCCATCCTAGCACCCCTATAAGTAATACTAACGGTATTAAAACAGTAATTAGCCATTTTCCCTTCATAATTATCCCTCCTTTTTTATTCGACCTCAAAGAATCCCATCCAGCCTAACTCAGCAAATTCACTTACATGGGCATGGAACATATATGTTCCCTTGTATGGAAATCGAACTTCAATAATTCCACGTTCTCCCTGACATTGCATGATCGTATCAGTGAACTGAGAGGGGTTATCGTTTCTCCCGGTTGGATAATACGTAAAGTAATTCGCATGCAAGTGAAACGAATTTAATAAGTCGAATTCTGTTAAATTACTTAGATAGATCCTTACGAGTTGATCTTTTTTGATTTTAATAGGGTGATTCATAAATGCGAAGGCATAGCCATTCACCGTATAAAACTCGTTTTCGCCGTCTAAATCCAAATCAAATCCATTCATAACCATGTTTAACTCTAATGCCGGCTCTCTTGGCTTCTTTGGATCAATAATAAAATTACCGTATAAGCCTTTATGAATATGGCGGGCTAGGGGGAGCACATGGCAATGGTAAATTTGTAATCCGTAAGGCTTCGCTTCAAATTCGTACGTGAATTTCTGTCCAGGATAAATAGAAGTTAAACCGTCCATCTCTGGAGGATGAATTCCGTGAAAATGAATAGAGTGGGGATGGCTGCCCTGATTAATAAAGTGAAACCGCAAAAGGTCCCCCTCGGTACAACGAAAAGAAGGCCCTGGAATTGTTCCATTATAAGTCCAGCCTGGAAATTTAATTCCTTTGGCAATTTCGATTTCCTTATCAATTGCCACGACTTCATATTCCCGGAGTGTTTGACCGTTGGGCAGCTTGGTAGCGTTTCCATAATCAAACTCAGTAAGGAGCCGTTCTGCCATTTTATAACCTGTGGTTTTTGTTTTATCACTCATATTTGCATGATTGGAATGATTGGAATGATTGCCATTCTTGTGAGACGAATTATTGGATGCCTGAGCCATAGTTGGAAATTGTGCCATTTTATTTAAGTAATAAGATCCAGCTACTCCAAACGCACCTGCAGTCCCCATCTTTAAAATATCTCTGCGGGAAACCTTTTTCTCATCAGTCATTACTTGACCCCCTTCTAAAAAGTTTCCTTAAGGAAACTTTTTGTTGTATAAGCTATACTTTAAGGTAAGTACAAGTTTGATGTCAACTCTTTTTTCAGAATACTTCGTATACGATGATAAGCAAGTATGGATCTGGAAAGGTGGATGAACTAAGATCCATCCGGACGGTTACAGACGATATATTGCTGCAAAAAGGGTGGAATGGATCTAGCCTATTGTTTATGAGAACTAAACTTTACATCAACAAAAAAAGAAAAGAGAGGATTTGTGCATCAATAATTGGTTGCTTCGGCAACCTTTATAAATAAAAGAATCCATTTTGGTCAATCTTTTTTCAAAATGGATTCTAATTTAAGTTAATATGGGGCTCGGGCGGAACTTTTGATCAATCTTTATTTCGAAGATAAAAATAGTATTTTTTATGAAAAAATGAGATGCTTCTTATCAAGAAGCATCTCATTACAGTTTGTAGACAAAAGGGGTTCGGAATTAAAAAATTCTGAACCCCTTTTGAAATTCCCTTTGAATTTCCGCCTAAAGTTAAGAGATTGGGGCTCTACGAGCCCACTATGTTAGGCCATTTTTGGACCTCGCCATGTCCAATTGGCCATCTTCTTTAAATTAATGGCAGCGAAAGTAAGCATCGCCTGCATCGACAATTTTTTAAGTCCCCTAAAGTAGTCCAACGCATACCATGCTTTTCTTTTGCATCAGCGAATACACGCTCAATCGTTTCTTTACGTTTTGCATATATAGGTTTTACATCTTGATGATGACGCAGATGATCTGCTTCTTCCACATGTGTTTGCCAGATATGCCGTGTCACCACTTTTTGACAGTCTCTGCTTTCTGTACACCGAGATAAAAATGAGCATGTTGTACAAATTTGTTTTGGCGATTTGTACTCGCGATAGCCCTCTTTATTTGTTGTTGAGTACTTTAAAGTTTTGCCCGAAGGGCAAAGGTAACAATCAAAATGTTCATCGTATACATAGTCCTGTTTGCGGAAAAATCCTTCTTTGGTGCGAGGACGTGTATAAGGTAAAGCCGGTATGATTTCTTTGTTAAACAGGTAGCTTGTAATCGCTGGTGTTTTATAAGCTGCATCTGCGGCAACGGCTTCCGGTTTCCCAACTTTCTCAATCACTTTTTCAACTAGTGGT